>CBDTZZ010000049.1:0-6789 GCA_965365035.1 uncultured bacterium
TCCGGGAACGCCACCACCTGGTTCGCCTCGCCGCGCTTACGGCGGCGGCGCTTCTTCGCCGGCGTTGCTGATGGCGCTGCTTCCGGAAGCATCGGCAGCTGGTCCGGCGGCACGTCCGGCCGCGACCAGCCGGCCTTGAGCGCTGCCAGCTCCTCCGCCAGCTCGTCCACGTCTGCGAACGCCCGGTAGACCGAAGCGAAGCGGATGTAGGCGATGTGGTCGAGAGTGCGCAGGCGCTCCATCACCAGCTCGCCGACGAAGCTCGAAGGTATCTCCGCCTTGGCCTGCGCGTAGACCTGCTTCTCGACGTCGTCAGCCAGCGCCTCGATCGCCCCTGAGGGGATCGGCCGCTTCTCGCACGCCTTGCCCACGCCGGAGATGATCTTCTCGCGGTCGAACTCCTCGCGCGCGCCGTCCTTCTTGATCAGCGACACGCCGGCCAGCTCCACGCGCTCCAGCGTCGAGAAGCGCCGCCCGCAGCCGCCGGACTCCTCCAGGCACTCGCGGCGCCGTCGTATGGCGCCGACTTCCGGCCGGGAGTCGGTGACTTTGGTGTCGGGGTGGGAGCAGAACGGACAGTTCATCGTGTAGTGGGTAGTGAGCAGAGGACAGTGGCTAGTGAGTGGCGAGCGGGAAGCGTCACTTTACAGAACATTGCGTGCCTCTTAGAAGTCGCTTACGCCCCCGGAACTCCGAGAGCGCAACGTCATTCTGCTACTACATCTTGGGTTTGTCAAGGGGGCCGCCACAACATCTCGTAGAAAGTTGTGAACAATCGAGTCCACACTCTCCGTGCGGAGATTCCACAACAAATGCACAGGCGGCGTGCACAACTCACGGACGGCCGCGCAGGACAAGAAAGAGCACCGCAGGAGCGTCTGTGGGGGGAGGGAGTACAGACGGCCCTGCGGTGCTAATCCGCCTGTGAAGGGCAGACGGATGGTCGTGCCGGGAGGAATACGGCCGGGGATGGCCGCCCTCCCATCAGAAGGAAGTTAGTTATCTAATCGATGCGGGCCTCCGTAGAAACGTAGGCAGGTCGGTGTCATCCTTGTTATCCAGCGACTCCGTGCGAAGGCGCTTGTACTCCTCGTCCTCATCCTCCAGCTGTTGCGTGCGCTCCGGCGAGAAGCCGACGGCGATCAGCGTGATCTTCACCTCTTCGTCCAGCTCCGGGTCGGTAGAAGAGCCGAAGATGATCTCGGCGCCCGGGTCCACGACTTCGGCGATCACCTGAGCGGCCATGTTCAGCTCGTGCAGGCCCAGCGTGCCAGAGCTGGCGACGTTGAAGAGAACGCCCGTCGCCCCGTGGATGTTGACGTCCAGCAGCGGGCTCTCAATCGCGGCCTGTGCGGCCTCGACGGCGCGGTTCTCGCCCGTCGACTGGCCGATCGCCATCAGCGCCTGGCCGGCGTTGGACATGATGCGGCGCACGTCGGCAAAGTCGAGGTTGATGTCGCCCGGCATCGTGATCAGCTCAGAGATCCCCTGGATGCCCTGGCGCAGCACGTCGTCAGCCATCTTGAACGACTCGGCGACCGTCGTCCCCTGGTCGCAGACGGCGAGCAGGCGGTCGTTGGGGATGATGATCAGCGTATCGACCTCGGCCTTCAGCGCTTCGATGCCGCGCTGTGCCTGTTCGCGCCGCTTGGCGCCCTCGAAGGCGAACGGCTTCGTGACGACGCCAACAGTTAGCGCGCCGATGCTCTGCGCCACCTGCGCTATGACAGGTGCGGCCCCGGTTCCGGTGCCGCCGCCCATGCCGGCGGTGATGAACACCATCTCGGAACCGTTGAGGGCGTCCTTCAGCTCGTCGCGGGACTCTTCGGCAGCGTCGCGGCCCTTGTCCGGGTCGCTGCCGGCGCCCAGCCCCTTAGTTACCTGCTCGCCGATGCGGATCTGAGTGTCGGCGTTGCAGCGGGCCAGCGCCTGCTGATCCGTGTTCACGCCGACGAACTCAACGCCGCCGATGCGGGCCTCGATCATGCGGTCGACGGCGTTGCAGCCGCCCCCACCGACGCCCACCACCTTGATCGGCGGTAGCCCGTCCATGTCGTACTTCATCATGCGATCCTCCCTTCGCTCTCTTTGCTCTGAACGTTCACTTCGGTATCAGCGTCTTGATCCACTTGCGGGCGGCCCCGGCGACTCCCCCCAGGTTCACGCCCGGCATCTTCAGGTCCAGCTTGCCGATTCCGTTGCCATTTCCGTTGCCGTTCTCCGGCTTCTCTTCCGCCGCTGCCCAGTGCAGCAAGCCGACGCTCGTCGCGTAGGCCGGGCTGTTCAGTGAGTCGGAGAGGCCGTGCACGCCGTCCGGCAGACCCCTGCGGACAGGCATTCGCAGCACCATCTCCGAGAGTTCGATCAGCCCCGGCAGCTCTGCCGTGCCGCCAGTGAAGACGAGCCCGGCGGCGACCATGTCGTCGAATCCGGCGCGCTTGACGTCGATGTAGATCATCTCCAGGATCTCTTCGATTCGCGCCTGCAGGATTTCGGCGACACGGCGTCGCGACACTTCTTTTGTGCGCTGGCCGCCGAAGGTCTCCATCTCCACGATCTCTTCGGCATCGATCTGGCTTGGCATACAGGACCCGTACTGCAGCTTCAACTGCTCTACCTGGGAGAAGGGCCCGCGCAGGCCGGCGACGAGGTCGTGCGTCAGGTGGTAGCCACCGACCGGGATCACGGTCGTGTGGAAGACGCTACCTTCCACGAAGACGGCGATCTCCGTCGTGCCGCCGCCGATGTCGGCCAGGATGACGCCTTGCTCCTTCTCCTCGTCCTCAAGCACTGCTTCAGCAGCGGCCAGAGGCGAGAAGACTAGCATCTCCACCTGCACGCCGGCGCTCTCGACGCATTGCGTCAGGTTCTGGATCGCCGTCACAGAGCCGGTGACTATGTGCGTGTCCATGTCCAGGCGACCGCCGTACATGCCTACCGGGTCCGTCACCTGCTCCTGACCGTCGACGACGAAGAAGCGGGCGATGCTGTGCAGCACCTCGCGGTTCGTCGGCAGGCTCATGTCGCGCGCGCCCTCCAGCGCCCGCTCGATGTCTTCCTCAGCGATCGGGCGTTGCTTGCCCGGGATCGTCGAGGTGCCGCGGTTGTTCAGCGATGTCGCGTGGTTGCCACTGATGTTGACGTAGGCGGAGACGATCTTGGTCCCGCTGGAACGCTCCGCCCGCTCTATCGATTCGCTGATCGCCGCCGTGGCGCCCTGGATGTTGTCCACCATGCCCTTCTTGACGCCGTCCGCCGGCGTGATGCCGATGCCCAGCACGCGCAGGTCCTCATCGGGCGTGGCCTCTGCGACGAGGGTGCAGATCTTGCTGCTCCCCACGTCGATCGCGGCCAGTACGTTGTCGTTCACAGCGTCACCTCCACTAGCCTCACTGGAAGGAAGGCCTGTCTCCGAAGCGCAAATCCAGCACGTGGCCGGTCATGTTCGCCCGGCCCAGCTCCGCTTCGATCTCCCGCCACACGGCGAGCTTGTATTCCATGTCCTGGCTGTCGCCCAGCACGACGCCATATCCGCTGTCGGTAGTGATCGTCAAACCGCTGTCTCCGGACCACTCGAACGTGGCGACGTTCAGCTCCAATTCCGCCGGCACTAGCTCCGTCAGCGAGCGGGCCAGCGACACGGCATCTTGATCCACGATCTGGCCGGGCTCCAGGCCCTCGTCAGCGCCCAAGACACTGATCACCAGCGCCCCTTCTGGCGCATCGCCCACCAGCACCACGCCTTCGTCGTCGACGGTGTAGGCTCTGTCGCCGGCCTGCCAGACTGCCCAGGGTGTGCGCTCTACGATCGCGATGCGCAGCTCCTGCGGCCAGGCGCGCGAGATCGTTGCTTCCTTTACCATCGGCAGCTCCTCGATGCGCGATTCAGCCGCGCTGAGGTCCGCTGTCACCAGTGAAGCGCCGTTCAGTCCGGCAACATCCTCGATCTCCGCCGTGCTGACTGTCACCGCGCCGCCGATCTCAATCTCGTTTGCGCGCAACGCCGGCGAGAAGTAAAGCGCGACGATCCCGGCGACTGCGCCCACGGTTGCCAGCGCCAGGCCGATCCTTCGCCAGCGAATGCGCGACAGACGGCGCCGCGTGCGGTCGTCCATTAGCACCTCGCCGCGAACGGCCTTCGCCTTGCCCTTGTCCTTGCGCGAGAAGGGTGAGCCAACCCGCTTGCGTCTAGCCACGGGGCTTCTCCTGGTAGCGCTCGAGGCCCAGCTCAATCAGCCGGCTGATCAGGTCGCTGTAGGAGAGTCCGGCGTTGGCCCAGAGCTTTGGGTACATGCTCGTGGGCGTGAAGCCGGGGATCGTGTTCACTTCGTTAAGGAAGAAGCTGCCGTCGGGCGTCAGGAAGAAGTCGACGCGCGCCAGCCCGGCGCAGTCGATCGTCTTATACGCTGCGATTGCCGTCTCGCGCAGCCGGTCCGAAAGGGCCTCCGGGATGTCCGCCGGGATGTGCAGGCCGGTCGCCGGGTCATCGTACTTGGCCCGATAGTCGTAGAACTCCGTCTCAAAAGTGACCTCACCGGCCGGCGAAGCCTCCGGATCGTCGTTGCCGAGCACCGCCACTTCGATCTCGCGTCCCTCGATCGCCTTCTCAACGAGTATCTTGCGGTCGTAGCGGAAAGCCTCCGCGACAGCCGCCTCCAGGTCCTCGCGAGAGCGTGCCTTGGACGTGCCGACGCTGGAGCCGCCGTTGGCTGGCTTCACAAACGCCGGGTAGCCGATCGTCGCCTCGGCCGCGCGCAGCACGCTGTCGCGGTTCCGCGTCCAGTCGCTCGCCTTGATCTCGACGTCGTCGACGACGGGGAAACCGTGGTGGCGGAAGAACGTCTTCTGCAGCGCCTTGTCCATGCCCAGCGCCGACGCGGCGACGCCCGCGCCGACGTACGGCACGCCGGCCATCTCCAGCAGACCTTGCAGCGTGCCGTCCTCGCCGTTCGTGCCGTGGATCAGCGGGAAGACGATGTCCATTCGGCGCAGCGCTCCCAGCGCCGCCGTCCGGTAGAGCAGGCCTTCGCCCAGCGGCTCGTCCAGCGAGCGAAGCCGCTCCTGGCGAATGCGCTGCAGTGCTTGCTCGGTCTGCGCGGGCGTCAGCCACGTGCCCTGTCGCGTGACGCCGATCGGTACGGCTTTGAAACGCTTGTCGTCGATCGCTGCCATCACGCCCTGTGCGGAGACGACCGAAACCTCGTGCTCGACGGAGCGGCCGCCGAAGAGGACGGCGACTTTGAGCTTTCGTGCCCGCGGCGTCATTCGAACTCTCCCACGAACGCCACTTCCGGCGTCATCTCGACGCCGGTCTGCTCGCGTATTTTTTCCTGCGCCAGCTCGATCAGCGAAGTGATGTCTTTGGCGGTGGCGCCGCCCAGGTTGAGGATGAAGTTGGAGTGCTGTTCCGAAAACTGCGCGTTGCCGATGCGGTGGCCGCGCAGTCCAGCGCCGTCGACGAACTTCCACGCCGCCTTGTCCGGCGGGTTCTTGAAGACCGAGCCACAGTTCTGGCCCGTTGGCTGCGCGTTCTTTCGCTGCTTGTCGTAGCTGCGGATCGTCTCCTTGAGAGCCTCCGCGTCGCCCTTCTGCAAGCGCACGTCCACGGACAGCACCGCGCTTTCGCCGATCGTGCCGGTAGCCAGCGCGCTCTTACGGTATTCGAGCTCCAGCTCAGCGGACGAGAGTTCGCTCACGACGCCCTCGGCGTTCGTCAGACGGGCGCTGATCAGCACGTCGCTTAGCGAGCGATCGTAGGCGCCGGCGTTGGAGACGACGGCGCCACCCAGGCTGCCGGGGATGCCGCAGGCCCACTCGACGCCACCGTAGCCGTCGCTGGCCATCCGCCGCGCTAACGTCGCGAACGAGAGCCCGCTGCCGGCGCTGACGCGCGGACCGACACCGTTCTCCCACGGCTCGCCGATCTCGGAGTGCTGATTGTCGATAACCAGGCCACGGATGCCGCGATCGCCCACGAGGACGTTCGAGCCAGAGCCTGAGATGTAGACTGCAACGCCGTGCCGCTTACCGCTCACGAACGCCTCGCGTAGCTGCTCCTCGCTCTTAACGGAGACGAAGAGGTCCGCCGGTCCGCCGACTCCGAAGGTGACGTGGCGCGACATCGGCTCGTCTCGCTTGACGGGCGCGATCTGGCTCAGCTCCGCGGTCAGTTCGTCGTTCATCGCTTCTTGAGTGCCTCCAGCACCAGTGGGCCCGCCTCTTCGACGTCGCCCGCGCCAACCGTGAAGAACACGTCGCCTTCGGTAAGAACTTTCGCGACGACGCTTGCCGCCTCGGCGACCGATCCGGCGTAGACGGCTTGCGGGTGAGTGATCTCGCCGGCCAGCGTCTCGGCGTCCATGCCCTGCGCCGGGTCCTCGCGCGCTGCGTAGGTCTCCGCCAGGTAGAGCGCGTCGGCGTCGCCGAAGCAATCGCGGAAGTCCTCCAGCAGGTACGAGGTGCGCGTGTAGGTGTGAGGCTGGAAGAGAACGACGAGCCGCCGGCCGGGGAAGCGGGTGCGTGCCGCCGCCAGGGAGGCGCGGATCTCGGTGGGATGGTGTGCGTAATCGTCCATGACTGTGACGCCGGCGGCTTCTCCGATGAGTTCGAAACGCCGCGTGATGCCCGTAAACGAAGCGATGGCCTCCCTCACGGTGTCCTTAGGGACGCCGAGGATTTCGCCTACGGCAACCGCAGCCAGGCAGTTGCTTACGTTGTGCACGCCAACAAGTTGGGTCACAAACTTCCCCCAAAGCTGTTTTCGAAATCGTACCACAAAGGATGAGCCGT
>CBDTZZ010000050.1:0-6769 GCA_965365035.1 uncultured bacterium
AGAGATGGCTGCCCCGGTAGCCTGTGCGCTGGAATCAACCCGGCCAAGGACGCCGATGGTGTCACGCCCACGAGCCTGGGCAAGCTGCTGCGCGGCGAGCCCACGACCTGGCCCGCGACGCCCGCCGGCGTCGTCGAGCTGCTGCACCGCACCGGCAATCCGCCCGCCGGCAAGCACGTCGTGATCTGCGGCCGCTCGAACATCGTCGGTAAACCGCTGGCCGGCATCCTGATGCAGAAGAACGAGCGCGCCAACGCCACGGTCACGCTCTGCCACACGGCCACGCAGGAGCTGGCACAGGTCACGCGCAGCGCGGATATCCTCGTCGCCGCGATGGGCGTCGCCGGAGCGATCACGGCGGACATGGTGAAGCCCGGCGCTGTCGTCATCGACGTAGGCAACAACTGGATCGAGGACGCCAGCCGCAAGTCGGGCCGGCGACTCGTTGGCGACGTGGACTACGAGCCGGTACGCGAGATCGCCGGCGCCATCACGCCTGTGCCCGGCGGCGTCGGGCCGATGACGATCGCCATGCTGCTCTCGAACACCGTCTGGCTGGCCGAGCAGACGACACGCCGCTAGGCCGGGCGGCTAGCGACGAACACCGTCAGCTTCGGATCGGCCGTGCCCTCGCCCATCGCCTCCAACTCGCGAATCTCCGCGAGCCCGGCGCTACTCAGCAGCTCACGGTAGCCGTCACTCGTGTAGGCCTGGTAGGTCGCGGCGTAACGCCTCACCCCGCCCGACGCGGCGTCGACGGCGAACCAGCGAGCTGTCACCGTCTCGGTCTCCTCGTCCCAGAACGACTCCTCGAGGACTATGTGCGGATCGTCGGACCAAAGGCCGGACGGCATGCCATACCACCGCTGGCGCTCGTGTCCACCGCGCTGTGTCGACTCATAGGTCGAAACCTCAATGAGAAAGTGGCCGCCTGGTTCGAGCGCGTCAACAACCCGGCGAACGACGTCTCGCGCCTCCACCGGCTGGAGAGTGTTCAGCTCGCCGGCGATCAGCATCGCTGCGTCGTAGGGCCCAGCGAACTCTGTCGTCCGCATGTCGCCCTCGATAACCGTGACCTTCAGCGCGTCACGCTCGGCGGTCTTGCGCGCGTGCGCTACCGACGCGGGCGAATAGTCGACGCCCGTTAGGGTGTGTCCCCGGCGGGCCAGGCGCTCCAGGTAGAGGCCGGGGCCGCAGCCAAGATCGAGCACTCGCGACGGCTGGGCCGCCAGTAGCTCCGCGTGAATCCACTCGGCATGTGCGTCGACCGTCTCGGTCCGGCGGCTGGCCATGTCGTGCTCCTGCGAGAAGTGTTCGGCCAGCATGCGGCGGCTGAAGTCGGGGTCAGACCAGGGGATCGTGTCGCCCTCAGCCCAGGGAGCGGGCGGGTTTGTCCGAAGGATGATGTCTTCGAGCTTCATGCGCCGCGCTAGTCCGCCGGAGGCTCCGGAGCGTCGGCGATCATGGCGTTGGCCCGGCGGTTCACCGTGAGCTGGAAGACGTCCGGCCGGGCGTAGTGACCGGCCGCGTCGAGCCAGTACCGCGAGCCGAGCTGCCGGGAGATATCGATCTCCGCGTAGAGGATCTCCTCCCTGGCGGCAACCGGTCCGGCGAGGAGGTCGCCGTCGGGGCCGACGATGGCACTGTTGCCAACGTTCACCCAATCACCGTCCGGCGGATAGAGGCTCTTGAAACTGTAGCTGTCCGGGATCTCGTCGCGGCGCATGGCGATGCAGCAGCCGATGACGTACAGACGCCCTTCCTTCGCGATGTGCCGCAACGTCGCGACCCAGCTCTCGGCGCTGTCCCACGTCGCCGCGACGTACACCTGCACCCCCTGGGCGTACATCGCGTAGCGCGCCAGCGGCATGTAGTTCTCCCAGCAGATGAGTCCGCCCAGCTTTCCGTACGGAGTGTCATAGGCTTCCAGCGTGCTGCCATCGCCGGGCGTCCAGACCAGCCGCTCGGCAGCTGTCGGCATCAGCTTGCGGTGGATGCCCATCACCTTGCCCTTGTCGTCGATGTAGACGAGCGTGTTGTAGAGGCTCGTACCGCTGGCGTCAGCGTTTCTCTCGTTGACGCCGATGACGACGTAGCATTTGTTCTTCTTCGCCGCGCGGCAGAGCTTGTTGACGTCGGGCCCCGGCACCGTCACGGACTGGTCGAGCAGCTCGGCGTACATCGAGCTGTGAATATCGGCTCTGATGGCAGGGGTCACCCAGACCCAGTCCGGATATGATGGCACGAACGCCTCCGGAAAGACCACCAGCTTCGCACCGTTGGCGGCCGCCTCGGCCAGCGTTTCGCAGGCCTTCTCGATCGTCGCCGCGCGGTCCATGAAAACGGGCGCGATCTGGGCGGCGGCGACGGTGAACTTCTTGGCTTTCGGCATGTTTCTCCTCCGGGGACAGGATAGATGCGCATTCGACAAATGGGAAGTCCCACGTCGAGCGCGCCAGGGTAGATTAGCAGCCACGCAATCGATCCGTTTTCAAGCGTAGGTAGATAGGATAGAATCGCAGGCGAGCCCACTCAGAAGCGAGGAACGCCCCATGAAGGAATACCCTGCGGAAAGTATCCGCAACGTCGCTCTCGTTGGCCACTCCGGCACCGGCAAGACGACGCTCGCCGAATCGATGCTCTTTGCCGCCGGCGCCGTGACGCGCCTGGGCACGATCGAAGACCACACCACCACCAGCGACTGGGACCCGGACGAGCACAAGCGCAGCTTTAGCCTCAGCCTCTCGATCATCCCGCTGGAGTGGAACGACCGCAAGATCAACATCATCGACACTCCCGGTTACATGGACTTCATGGGCGAAGTGAAGTGCGGCCTGCGCGCCGTAGAGACCGCCTTGATCACAATCGACGCCGTGTCCAGCCTGCAGGTTGGGACCGAGTTCGCCTGGCGCTTCACCGAGGAGTTAGAGTTGCCGCGCGCCTTTCTCATCAATCGCATGGACCGCGACAACGCCGATTTCGACCGCTGCGTTGCCGACATCCAGACGACGTGGGGCAACAAATGCCTTCCCATGATCCTGCCCATCGGTTCCGAGTCCTCTTTCCAGGGCGTCGTCGACCTGCTGACGATGAAGGCCTACACCGGCGATCAGGGCGAGGAAGGCCCCATACCCGACGACCTGCAAGGGGCGGCCGATCAGGCCCGGGAGAAGCTCATCGAGGCCGCCGCGGAAACCGACGATACGCTGGTTAACAAGTACCTGGAGGGTGAGGAGCTGACTCCCGAGGAACTCTCCACGGGCATCCGCGCGGGCATCGCCAGCGGCAGCCTGATCCCGATCTTCGCCGGCGCGGGGACCACCGTGTTGGGCGTGCGCCGACTTCTCAATGCCATCACCGACTACTTCCCCGCGCCCACCGACCGCACCGTCCAGGCCGGCGACGAGGAGCTGAAGTGCGATTCCGCTGCCCCGCTGGCCGCGCTCGTCTTCAAGACGGCCGCCGACCCTTACGTCGGGCGCCTCACCTACTTCCGGGTGCTCTCCGGCATGGTCGAGGGCGACTCCCATGCCTGGAACGCCACCAAAGACACGGACGAGCGCATCGGCACCGTTTACCACATCACCGGCAAGACGCAGGACCAGGTGCCGCGGATCGTCGCCGGCGATATCGGCGCCGTCGCCAAGCTTGCGGAGACGCAAACGGGCGACACTCTCTGCGCCAAGGGCGGCGACATCAAGCTCGAGCCGATCTCGTTCCCCAGCCCCTCGGCCAGCGCCGCCGTCTCGCCAAAGACCAAGGCCGACCTCGACAAGATGGGCAGCGCCCTCCACCGGATCGTCGAGGAAGACCCGAGCCTGCGCCTGGAACGCAACCCGGACACCGGCGAGATGATCCTCTCGGGTCTCGGCGACTCGCACGTCGAGGTCAACCTGGAGCGGGTCAAGCGCAAGTTCGGCGTCGAGCTGGAGATGCACACGCCACGTGTGCCCTACCGCGAGACCGTTCGCTCGAAGGGCCATGCGGAGTACACACACAAGAAGCAGACCGGCGGCCACGGTCAGTTCGCGCGCGTCGCCCTGGAAATCGGTCCGCTGCCGCGAGGATCGGGCGTCAAGTTCGAAGACCGCATCGTCGGCGGCTCCGTACCAAAGCAGTACATCGGCTCGGTTGAGAAGGGCGTCATGGAAGGCTCCCGTGAGGGTGTGCTAGCCCACTTCCCGATGGTTGACGCCAAGATCGTCCTCACTGACGGCAGAGAGCACCCCGTCGATTCGTCCGACATGGCGTTCAAGCTCGCCGCCGCGATGGCCCTCCGGGAAGCCACCGAGTCCGCACACCCGATCCTCCTTGAGCCGATCATGGACATGCAGATCACCGTGCCTGAGGCCAACACCGGCGACGTTATCAGCGACCTCAACGGCAAGCGCGCCCGGGTCCAGGGAATGAACCCTTCCGGAGCGATGACGACGATCGAAGCCCAGGCGCCGCTACCGGAAGTCCAGCACTACTCAGCCGATATGCGTTCGCTGACGCAGGGGCGCGGCTTCTTCACGATCGAGTTCTCGCACTACGAGGAAGTGCCGGCACACGCCGCACAGAAGGTCATCGAAGAGGCGAATCGAGACCGCGAAGAAGCGAAGACCTAGGCGCTAAGTTCGCACCGTAATGTCGGCGTCGACGATCTTCCACGCGCCACCGACCTGCGACCAGCGCGCATGCACTGTGAACGACGCCGGCCCGATGTACTTCACGTCGTACCAGTAGTCGTCCCCCTCACGGGTATGGCCCAGGAGTTCGTAGGAGTTGATCTGCAGCGCCGTGCCGCCGCCGGCCTGCTCCTGCAGCTTCATCATCGGCTCCGGCATCAGGTCGTCCATGATCTTCGCGATGTCCATCGTTAGGATCGCCTTCGCGTGCGCATCGACGACATCGTCGATCCCCTGATCCTTCGTCATCCGTGCCTCCTCGCCTGCGTTCCGCCGCGAATGCTAGGCACGCCTGGCGCGCCTGTCAACGCCCGTCACGGGCCGACGTCGATCGGTTCGCCCAGCGAATCCATCGTACCGTCGGCGTTGATGCGCTCCACCTGCATCGCCTGAATCGCCGCGTGGTCGTCCTTACTCAGCACGACGTCGATCCCCGGCAGCAGCAACGAGGGGTGGAACCCGTCAAGAGACTCGGCAGCCGCCATCACATCGTCTCGCGTCAGGTCCGGGCAGGCGCGCTCCAGCGTCTCGACGACCGTCTCTGCCAGCGATTGGCCATAGATGCTGAGGCTGCTCGCCGCTGGCCCGCCGTAGGCCTCCATGATGCGCACATGATCGACGACCGCGGCGTTCTCTTCGTCCTCGACGGCGCTAAGCAGATACGCCGTCATTAGCACTCCATCCAGCTGCTCGAATCCCTCGATAATCGCCTCCGCTTCGAGGCCGCCGCCCAGTTCGCTCGCCAGGTTGCTAGGCTGATTGACGTAGCTCAGGAGAAACTGCCCATCGAAATCGTCGCCCCGGGCCGAGTCGATCGCGTCCGCGCTGACGGCCGGGTCAGAGGCCAGCACGATCACCTGTGCGCCCGCATCCACCACCGCGCTAATCTCCTGACTAACGTCTTCATCGCCGACCGGGTAGGGCTGGGAGAACAGCTTGTCTCCCGCACCGAACGCCTCCTCCAACGCCGCCAGGTAGTCCTGCCCGAACTCGTCGTCGCGGTACAGGAGCCCGATCTTCTGGTCCGGTAGGTTGGCAGTCACGTAGGCGGCCAGCACGCGGCCGTCCGAGCGGTAGTCCGGGATAAAGGCAGTCGTCCACGGATACGTTGCGACGTCGCCCCAGCCGCTCCAGCCGGTGGAGACGAACAGATCGGGAATGCCATCGGAATGAGCGGTGTTGCCGTTCGGATCGTTTAAGTAGGTGGCGACATCCTTGTGCGCCTGGGTGCTCAGGGCGCCAATGACGGCGAGCACCTCGTCTTCTGTCACGAGCTTCTTCGTTTGGTCCAGAGCCAACTTCGCTTGGTATTCGTCATCCTCCACCGTCAGAACGATCTCTCGCCCGCAGACGCCGCCGTCTTCCATGTTCACCTTCTGGAAGTAAGCCACCACGGCCAGGCTCACGGCGGCGTACGGCGTCTCACCGGCGCCGGCGATATCGCTCGTCATGCCCAGGTGTATCTCCGTCTCCGTTACACCGGCGCCGGACGTGCCGGGTGGCGCCGTCGGCTCCAGGGTCGGCGGGGCAGCCGTCGGCGCAGGATCACCGTTTCCGCCGCAGCCGACGGCTGCCAGCATGAGGGCTCCCACTATGGCGGGGAGCCAGAACCAAATCAGGGCACGCAAGGATGGCTCGCTCCGATCGTAGCTGACAGCCCGAGGGGCTGGCACACCTCGGGCGTGCCCGCTCTTCGACTGATCAGGTGTCTCGTCTATTCGCCGGCCTCAATCGGCTCATCCACCAGCGGCAGCAGCACGCCGTCAGACTGGATCTCGATCGGGATCAGGGATTGGATCGCGGCGTGATCCGTGTCCGACATCGTCAGGTTGATGCCCTCCAGCATGACCGTCGGGTGAAAGTCGTTGATCGACTCTGCAGACGTCATCACGCCGGCGCGGGTCATGTCGCCGTTATCACAGGCGATCTCGAACGTTTCCACGACCGTCTCGCCGATCGCCTGTGCGTAAACGGTGAGGTTTCCGACGCCCGGTCCGCCGTATTCCGCCATGATTCTAGTGTGCTCGACTATCGCCGGATCATCCGCGTCGGCAACCGGGTCAAGCAGGTAGTTGTTGGAGATCGTGCCGGCGATCGCC
>CBDTZZ010000051.1:0-6743 GCA_965365035.1 uncultured bacterium
CCTCGCGCTGTTCGCGCTCGCGGCCTGTACAGACGAGGCGCCTCCACAAGACACACCCGGTGCCACGCAGCCGGCGGCCACTACGGCGCCCACGGCTTCGAGCCCGCCGCCATCGTTCCCGGACGGCACGACGCCGGCGACGGTCGTGCGCGTCGTCGACGGCGATACGATCGAAGTCGAGATTGAGGGCGAGACGTACAAGGTGCGCTACATCGGCATCGACACACCGGAGACCGTCGACCCAAGGCGGCCCATCGGCTGCTTTGGCGAAGAGGCGAGCGCCGCCAACAAGGCGCTCGTCGAAGGCCTCATGGTCGGACTTGAGGGCGACGTCTCCGACACGGATACGTTCGGGCGGCTTCTCCGCTACGTGTGGCTCGACTCGCAGGAGATGGTCAACGCCCTCCTCGTGCGCGACGGATTCGCTCAGGCCAGCGCCTACCCGCCGGACGTCCGCTACCAGGAGTTCTTCGATGGCCTGGAAGCAGAAGCACGCTCGGCGGAGCGCGGTTTATGGGGCCCGGTCTGCGTGGAAACGCCCACGCCGACCCTGGCGGGCAGCCCGGCAGAAGGCGCCTGTGAATATTCCGGCACCTCAGAAGCGGTGATCAAAGGCAACATCAGCACCAACAGCGGCGAGAAGATATATCACGTGCCGGGCGGCAGCTTCTACGAGCCAACGGTGATCGATGAAGCCGCCGGAGAGCGCTGGTTCTGCACGGAGTCTGATGCCACCGCGGCCGGCTGGCGCATATCACAGCGCTGACCAGAACCAGACGGCTGCCAGGCTCGTTGTACCTACTGATGGCCGTCCCGTCCCGTTCTTTGCAGCCTGCACGCTCGGTTAGGTACAATCGCACGAGCACAAGTTGCCGCGCGCCCCGCGGCTGTTTCGCACTTGGGAGGCCAGGTTGCCCATAAATCCGTTTAACGCCCTCCTGGGGTTGTTCTCTCACGACGTAGCGATCGACCTCGGGACCGCAAATACGCTGGTCATGGTGAAGGGACGAGGGATCGTCATCGACGAGCCCTCCGTCGTCGCTATCGACCGCGTGAACAAGAAGATCCTCGCCATCGGCTCTGAGGCCAAACGCATGGTGGGCCGCACGCCCGCGGACATCGTCGCCGTCCGGCCGCTGCGCGACGGCGTGATCTCCGACTTCAGCGTCACGGAAAAGATGCTGCACTACTTCATCCGCTCCGTTCATGACCACTTCGGCTTCGGCCTGCCACGACCGCGCGTAGCCATCGGCATCCCGTCGGGCGTGACGGAGGTTGAGAAGCGCGCCGTCCACGACGCCGCGCTCAACGCCGGTGCTCGCGGCGCCTTTTTGATCGAAGAACCGATGGCAGCGGCGATCGGCGCCGGCCTGCCGGTAATGGATCCCGGTGGCTGCATGATCGTCGACATCGGCGGCGGCACGACGGAAGTCGCTGTCATCTCGATGGGCGGCATCGTCGTCTCGACCTCGATCCGCACGGCCGGCGACGAAATGGACCAGGACATCACCGCCTACGCCCGGCAGGTCCACAACATGCTGATCGGCGAGCGCACGGCGGAGGAAGTGAAGCTGGAGGCCGGTTCTGCCTACGCGCTTGAGCGAGAGCTGAACATCGAACTCAGGGGCCGCGACCTGGCAACGGGTTTGCCAAAGTCCGTCGAGGTCAGCAGCGTCGAGATACGTGACGCGATGGCCGCCTCCGTCAACGCCATCGTCGACTCGGTGCGGCAAACGATCGAGATTACGCCGCCAGAGTTGGTCGCCGACATCATGAGCACGGGCATCATTCTGGCCGGCGGAGGGGCGCTTGTACGCGGCCTGGACCGCCGACTGGCCCAGGACACCCGATTCCCCGTATACGTCGCTGAGGAGCCGCTCACGTGCGTCGTCCGCGGCGCCGCGGAGGTGCTGGAAGAGGCGGCGGTCCTCCAGAAGCTTCAGGCGCGGCTGAACACGAGAAAAGTGCCCCGATAGCGGGCGGCTGCTGAACGCGGCCGGCCCCCCGAATAACAGACAACGATGCGAGTAATCTGGTGGTTCGCGACACTAACGGTGGTGAGTTTCGTCACGATCATCCTGTCTGAGGAAAACGCCTTCGATTCCTTCAAGAACCTGACACTCACCGTCAGCGCGCCTGCGGAGACCGTCATGCGCGACGCCGCCAGCCCGCTGGGTGACATCTACGATGGTATCGCCGACCGTGGAGACCTCGTCCGTGAGAATGAGCAGCTGCGTGAGGAAGTGGAGATCCTCCAGGCGCAGCTCGCAGACCAACAGGACGTACTCCTACGGATCGACGCGTTGGAAGACGCCCTCGAGGTCAAGTCAACGCGGCCGGAGGATCAGCTGCTTGTCGCCAACGTCTTCGCCCGGGACCCGTCCGGCCTCAAGCGGTCGATCGCCATCGACCGCGGTCTCGGCGATGGGGTCCACGAGGGCATGGTCGTTCTCTCCCGCGAGGGTAGCCTCATCGGCACCGTGACGGACGCCTTCCAGGACTTCGCCTGGATCCGCCTCATCAGCGACCCGGACAGCGCCGTCAACGCCCAGGTGAACACGACGACGCCCGCCGACCCCGGCGTGCTGACGCCTGAGACGCCGGCACCGAGCGACGAGACCGACCCCAGCGCCACACCGACTCCCTCCAGCGCACCCGCGCCCGTGCCCGTGCAGGGCGTCGCGGAGGGCGACCTGCGCAACGAACTCGTCCTTGAGCTACTGCCACCAGAGGCGCCAATCGATAGCGGAGCGCTTGTAGTGACTTCCGGCCTTGGCGGGAACTATCCGCCGGCCATCCTCATCGGCAGCGTCACAACCGTCGAGTTGCGACCGCAGGCACCCTTCAAGCAGGCGTTCGTAGAGCCATCGGCCACCCTGAGCGGGCTGGATACAGTTCTAGTACTCATCAGCTTCGAGCCTGCGAGGTTGTCGCCGCCGTGAAGTACGCCTTCGCCGCGATCCTCGCCTGGGCTTTCGCCGTGCTCGACGCCTCCGCGATGCCCTATCTGCATCCGCTGGGCGTCAGTCCGGATCTCGTGCTCATCTTCGCGGCCTGTTGGGCGATCGTCCGCGGCTACGGTGAGGCTATGATCGTCATCCCGATATGCGCCGTGATGCAAGACCTAACGACAAGCGATCCCCTCGGCACCTCGCTTCTCGCGCTGGCACCGATCGTCCCAATCGCGATCGCCGTGCGGCTGCGAGCGATCGAGTCCGACTTTATGCCGGCGGTGGTGACGGTTATGGCCGCCAGCTTCTGCTACGGCGTGATCAGCATGATGGTGTTGGGCGCGACAGGGCAGGAGATCGACGTCGCCTACGCGCTCTTCCGGGTCGTTCTGCCTTCGATCGTTATCAACGCGCTCTTCACGCCACTGATCTTCCTCCCGATGCACTGGAGTTCGCCGCGACCGGCCGCCTGGCTCCAGGGTTCGACACGATTGCGGTCATCCCTGTGAGCGACGCGGTATGAGCTACTTCGAAGGGCGCCGGCGCTGGCGTAGCAGAAAAGAGAAGAAGGAGCGCACGCCATCGGGCCGCGGCAGCTCAATGTCGGCGATCATGCGCGGCCTCGTCATCCTGATGTTCGGCATCCTGATCATTCAGCTGGTCAACCTCCAGGTGATCAAGGGTGAGCAATACCGGGAGCAGGCCGAAATCAACGCCCTGCGCGAGATCCCCATTCCAGCCAACCGTGGCCTCATTTACGACCGCAACGGCACGCTCCTCGTGCAGAACACGGCCCGCTTCTCCGTTACCATCATTCCGGGCGACCTGCCCGAGGGCGACGAAGCGGCCGCGTACCGCATGATCTCTAACGTAATCGGCCTGCCAGCCTCCGAGATCGAGGCGCGGGTCACCGAGGGGATCGAGGTTCAGGGCGAGTTCAACCCGACTGTGATCAAGGGCGACCTCGACCGCGAGGTGGCGCTGACACTGATCGAGCTTGAGCCGCACGTGCCGGGCCTGAGCGTACAAATCGAGCCCTCGCGCGACTACCTCACGGGCGATCACCTTTCACACATTCTCGGCTACATCGGTCCGATCTCCGCCGAGGAGTACGATGTGCTGGCCGACGAAGGCTATCTCTACCAGGACTTCCTGGGCAAGAGCGGCGTAGAGCTTTCGTACGAGGAGATTCTGCGCGGTAAGGCCGGCAAGAAGCTCGTCGAAGTTGACGCCGCCGGCCGCGAGCTAAGCGTGGTCTCAGAGCGACGCCCAATCGACGGCACGAACCTCGTGCTGACGATCGACCTCGATCTTCAGACCGCGGTGCAGGACATTCTGGCCGAGTACACGACCGACGCGGACAACGCGGCCGCAGCCGTCATCGACGTCAAGACGGGCGAGCTTCTCTCGATGGTCTCGCTCCCGACGTTCGACGGTAACTTCTTTTCCGGACCGGTCTCTGAGGACGCGCTCGCAGCGCTGATCGAGTCGCCCGGCAAGCCGCTGGTCAACCACGCCATTTCGGACCGCTACGCGCCCGGCAGCACGTTCAAGACGATCGTCGGTTCGGCCGCGCTTCAGGAAGGTGTAGCGTCGACAGAGACGACGATCGTTAGCCGTGGCTACATCAACGTCGAGAACGAATTCGATCCCAACGTCGTCTACGTGTACAGGGACTGGGCGCCGCTGGGCGTCCTCGACTTCTATGGCGGCATCGCGATGTCGTCCAACGTCTACTTCTACTACCTCGCGGGCGGCTTCGCCGACGAAGGCTTCCCCGGCCTGGGCGCCGACAGGGTGGCGGAGTACGCCAGGGCGTTCGGCCTCGGTGCACCCACGGGTATCGACATCGCCGGCGAGTCCGATGGCCTCGTACCAGACCCCGGCTGGAAGCAGGAGACCGTCGGCGACACCTGGACGATCGGCGACACGTACAACTTCGGAATCGGCCAGGGCTACGTGGCAACGACCCCAATACAGATGCTGCGCGCGACCGCGGCGATAGCGAACGGCGGCACGCTCGTCACACCGCACCTCGTCGCTGAGTACGAAGACAGCCTGGGCAACACTCTGGCAGCGCTCACCCCCGACACAGGCACCGTCCCCGTCGATGCGGCGAACCTGCAGATCGTCGGGCAAGGCATGCGCCAGTCAGTGACCTCAGGCGTCGCTAGTAGCGCCAGCGTGTCCGCAGTCGCGGTCGCGGGAAAGACCGGCACCGCAGAGTTCGGGGCAGCCCGCGTGGACGGCACCTACGAGACCCACGGCTGGTTCGTCGGATACGCGCCGGCGGAGGACCCCGAGATCGCCGTCGTCGTCTTCCTGCAGCGTGGCAGCGGCGGCAGCGACGCCTCGCCGGCGGCCGCCCGCATCTTCGACTACTACTTCAGCGGCGACGCTACAGACGATCCCGGGGAGACGGAACCCGACCCCAGCCCCGCAGATGTCCTCGACGCCACCGAAGCACCCGTCGCGGATGCTCCGGAGCCGACCGCGGAGCCTGCGGAGGAACCAGACACGGCGCCGGAACCCGCACCAACCGCCCCGCCGACTGCTCCGCCAACTGCACCGCCAACGCCCCCGCCAACGGAGCCACCCGTCCCACCACCGACGGATGCGCCGACCCAGACACCGCAGGAGACCTCTCCACCCTCAGCGGCGCTACCAAACAGAGGCGTGCCGTGATCGAGCGCCGCGCCATGCGCAACTTCGACGTCGTGCTCGTGCTGCTTGCTGTGGCGCTGGTGGCCTACGGCGGGCTGCTGCTATACAGCGCATCCCTCAACGCTTACCCGACGATCACCATGGATCACCCGCTGACCAAGCAGATGATCTTCGCCGTCCTCGGAGTCGGCGGCATGATCGTGGTTGCCTGGATGGACTATCGCGTCTACGGGCAGATGGCCACCGGCCTCTATGTGCTGGCCGTGGTCTTGCTCGCTGCGGTGCTCGTCGTCGGCGACTCGGCCTACGGCTCGACGCGCTGGTTCAGCTTCGCCGGACAGCAGATACAGGCCTCGGAGGTCGCCAAGCTCCTGGTGATCGTCTCGTTGGCCCGCTACCTCGCTGATCGCCAGCATCAGATGTCCGATCCCCGCGTGTTCGTGATCTCGCTGGTGATGGTGGCCCTGCCCGCCGGCCTCGTTCTGATCGAGCCCGACATGGGCACAGCGGCGGTCTTCGGCGCCATCTGGCTGGGAATGGTGGCGATGGCCGGAGCGCCGCCGCGCTACCTCGTGATCGCGCTCGGCATCGCCCTGGCGACCATTCCGTTCATGGCGTTGCTCACCCTCGGCGACTACCAGATAGATCGCTTTCAGCTCTGGATCGACCCTGCGTCAGACCCGCTGGGCGGCGGTTTCAACATCCGGCAGGCGGAGATCGGCATCGGTTCGGGCGGCGTCTTCGGGCAGGGGCTAACCGACGGCACGCAAACGCAACTCGACTTCCTCCAGACGTCGACCACGGACTACATCTTCAGCGTGCTGGGCGAGGAGCTGGGGCTTGTCGGCGCGCTGGTGCTGTTTGCGCTCTTCACTGCGCTTCTATTCCGCGGCATCCGCGCCGCGACGCTATCTCAAGACCAGTTCGGGAGTCTAATCGCGACGGGCATCGTGATCATGATCCTCTTCCAGGTGTTCATCAACGTCGCGGTAAACATTCGGCTGGTGCCGGTGACGGGCATCCCCTTACCGTTCATCAGTCAGGGCGGCAGCTCGCTCGTGATGATGTTCGTCGCGTTGGGATTACTGGAGGGTATCCTGATTCGCCACAAGCGGCTCGAGGTCTGAC
>CBDTZZ010000052.1:0-6711 GCA_965365035.1 uncultured bacterium
GTTGTGCGGAGCGCCGTCCAGCCCGAACTGCCTCGTGAGGCCGATGACCGCGTGCTTTGAGGCGTGATAAGCGTAGCCGGCGCCGCCGGGACCGATCGGATTCGTCGTACCACTAATGCCCATCATCGACGAGAGGTTGACGATGGCACCGCCCTCGCCTTGCTTCACCATCTGCATGAAGCCGTGCAAGCAGCCGTAGTAGACGCCGTTCTCATTGACGGCGATCATCTGGTCCCATGTGTACTGTGGCCCGGCGATGCCCGCGTTGTTGACGATGATGTCCACCTGGCCCCAAGCGTCGACGACGGCCTGGATCGCGCCCTTCACGTCTTCCTCGCTCGTTGTATCAGTGCGCATAGAGCGGGCCTGGCCGCCGGCGTCTTCGATCTGCGCGGCGACGGCCGCGGCAGACTCCTCGTTGATGTCGGACGCCATCACCAAGGCGCCCTCGCGCCCAAAGACGGTGGAGATCGCCTTGCCGATGCCTGATCCGGCGCCGGTGACGAGGGCTGTCCTGCCTTCCAGTCTTCCGTTGTTATCGGTCTCTTTGCTTGCCATAGTCGGCCTCCTTGCGCTTATCCTAGCCCGCCGGCCACTGGCGAGTCGACGCCTCGCTCTGGCATGATGGCCGCAAGAACCACGCCAGAACCCCGGAGCGATCGATGAGCAAGCTTTCGAAGAAGATACGTGCGGCTGGCCGCGCCGAACCGGCCCCCCTTGGCTTCGCCGCGGTCGCCCCGCAAACCCGGCAGGACAGCCTCCTTTGCGGCGTGCGGCTGCGCGATCCGGCAGCGGCCGCGGGAGCAGCGTCCAAGGGCGCCGACTTCGTGATCCTCGAAGACGTTGCCCGCTCGAAGGTCAAAAGCGTCGCCAAAGTCGACGCCAGCGTTGGCGTGGCCGGCGACTTCGACTCCGACGCCCTCGCAGCGCTAGTCAAATCCGGCGTCGATTTCGTCGTGCTGGCCGGTCCGGGAGCGGACGCCGCGCCGCTCGCCAACGAGTCCGTCGGACGCGTGATGGCCCTCGACAGCGAACTCGAAGACACGTACCTTCGCTTGCTGGGCGATCTTGGTCTCGACGCCCTGGTGGTTGCCGCGCCCCAATCGCCGCTGACCGTGGAGCGGCTGCTGGCGGTACGACGCCTCTCGGCGCTGGCCCGCACGCCACTTTTGGCTAACGCAAAGCCGGACATCGATGCGAAGTCGCTCGAATTGCTGCGCGATTCCGGCGTGGCAGGCATCGTGCTGGACGACACAGGCAAGCTGGCGGCGCTCAAGAAGCGCATCGCCGCCCTGCCCGCACGTGGCCGCCGCAAGGAGAATCACGCGGACGCGGTGATTCCGGCAAAGGCGAGCGCCGGACATGACCACGACGAAGACGACTACGACGACTAGCGTGCGCGCAACTGTAACCTTGACGTTGGCGTAAGGTCGAACCTATACTCCGCTGCGAGTAAGGGCCGCTTGGCCGTACTAGCGAGGAGCCTCCACTTGGCAGAGAAACAGGGCGCTCTACAGATTGGTGAAGTCGCCCAGCGCACCGGCGTCACCCAGCGCACGCTCCGCTTCTACGAGGAGAAAGGCCTACTGCGCCCGCCCAGCCGCATGGATGGCGGCTTCCGCCTTTACTCCGAAGACGACGTAAAGCGCGTCGAGCACATCCGCCGTCTCCAGGACCTCCTCGGCATTAGTCTGGCCGACATCAAGGACATGGTCGACGCCGATGAGGTGCTGCGCGAGCTACGGTCGCAGTATCGCCCGGAGGCCGCCGTCGCTGAGAAGCGCAATCAACTGGAGAAGGCAACTGCTGTCACGGAGGCCCAGTTCGTGATCGTCAAGCAGAAGATGGAGCAGATGCGCGAGATGGAGACTCAGCTGACAGAGCGCCTGCAGCTTTTCACGCGCTGGCAACGGGAGCTGGACGAGCTCGAGAAGAAGCCCGCACCGACCCGCGGCTGAGCCCCGCCGACGCCTCACCACCGACTGACCAGATCGACGCGATCAGGTTACGTTGTCCGCCTCTCGTAATGCAGCGGTGTTTCAGGCCGCGAACGCAGGTACAATTCGGGGCGAGACCATGAGCAGCAAGAACGCAGATCAGGCCCCGGCGCTCAAGTACAAGCGCATCGTCGCCAAGATCGGCACGAACGTGCTCACCGCCGGCAGCGACCTCCTGAACATGGACCTGATGGCCGATATCGCCGCCCAGGTTGCCGCTCTGCACAAGCAAGGCGCCGAACTGATCGTTGTGACGTCGGGCGCCATCGCCACTGGACGCCACCGCCTGGGCCTGAAGGAGCGCAAGGACATCCCCTTCCGCCAGGTGCTAGCCGCCGTGGGCCAGAGCGACCTGATGCAGGCGTATCAAGGGCTCTTCGCCGCTCACGACATCACGATCGCTCAGACGCTGCTCACGCGGCGCGACCTGGCGGACCGCGTCGGCTACCTCAACGCGCGCAACACACTGCTGGCGATGCTGGAGCTGGGCGTCCTGCCGATCGTCAACGAGAACGACGTCGTCGCCGTCGATGAGATCGAGGGCGCCAAGATCGGCGACAACGACAACCTCTCCGCCTTCGTCGCCAACCTCGTCGACGCCGATCTGCTGGCGATCCTCACCGACATCGGCGGCCTCTTCTCCGCCGACCCACGCGTGCAGCCCGCCGCAGAGCTGATCCAGCGCGTCGAGACGATCGACGAGCAGATCGAAGCGTTGGCCGGCGGCACGACGGGCCACGGCGTCGGCGGCATGGCGACGAAGATCCAGGCGGCCCGGCTGGCCACGGGCGGTGGGACAGACGTCTTCATCGCCTCGGGACGCGAGGCGGACACCCTGAAACGCCTGGCGCATGGAGAGGCGCTGGGTACGCACTTCCCGGCCGCCGTCGACCGCATGGAGAGCCGCAAGCGCTGGATGCTGGCAGCGCTTTCGGTGAAGGGCGAGATCGTCGTCGACGACGGCGCTTCGAAGGTGCTGCGCGAGAAGGAAGCGAGCCTGCTGCCAGCCGGCATACAGAAAGTCGCAGGCGCTTTCTCTCGCGGTGAGACGGTGGCGATCGTGGACAGCCAGGGCAACCGCATCGCCTGCGGCATCACGAACTACAGCTCGGAGGAGATCGAACGCATTCGCGGCATCCACTCGGGCAAGATCGAAGAGGTGCTGGGCCACCACTACGGCAGCGAGGTGCTGCACCGCAACAACATGGTGCTCCTTTAGTGAGCCTCAAGCGCGTCGCCGCCATCACCGGCATCGCGGAAATGGCGCCGCGTGCCTCGGCCGAAGGGCTGAGCACGATGGGCATCTGGGCCGACGTCTCCCGCAAGGCGATCCTGGACGCCGGCCTCGAGCCTGCCGACATCGACGGACTCCTCGTCGCGCCACCGATCGTAGACATGGTGGCGATGTGGCCGTCGCACCTCGGTGAGTACCTCGACATCCATCCCCGGTACGCGAACATCGTCGACCTGGGCGGCGCCTCCGCCGCGGGAATGGTCTGGCGCGCGGCGGCAGCGATCCAGTCCGGCCTTTGCCGCACCGTGCTCTGCGTCAGCGGCGAGGCGTCTGACGTCGATACGTTCTACGCTCCGCGATCAAAGCGCCCCACACAGCAGCTGCCGCAGCGTGAGTTCGTGGCGCCGTACGGGCCGATGGGGGCGAACTCCGGATACGCGCAGATCGCCATGCGCCACATGCACGAGTTCCGCACGACCGGCCGGCAACTGGCGAAGGTGGCCGTGGACCAGCGAACTAACGCCGGCGCCAACCCCGACGCGCTCTACCGCGACCCGATCACCGCCGATGACGTGCTCTCCTCGCCGCTAATCGTAGACCCGCTGCACCTGTATGAGATCGTGCGGCCGTGCTCAGGCGGCGCTGCCTTCGTCGTCGTTTCGGCGGACGCGGCGGGGACCAGCGCGCAGACGCCGGCCTGGCTGCTGGGCGCCGGCGAGGCAACGCGCGGCGTGATGCTCGCTCAGGTCGAGTCGATCACTACGTCGCCCGTAGCGCAGTCCGCGCCGCTGGCGTTCGAGATGGCCGGCGTGACTCCCGCTGACATGGACCTCGTCTCCATCTACGACTGCTACACGATCACGGTCGTCGTGACGCTCGAAGACGCTGGCTTTTGCGAGAAGGGCCGTGGCGGCCCGTTCGTCGAGGAGCACGACCTGACGTACCGGGGCGATCTGCCCCTGAACACGCACGGCGGACAGCTGTCGTTCGGACAGCCGGGCCTGGCGGGCGGCATGTCGCACGTGACAGAGGCGGTGCGACAGCTCCAGGGCAGGGCCGGCGAACGCCAGGTGGCGGACTGCGAGCTGGCATTCGTCAACGGAAACGGCGGAATCATGAGCGAACAGTCGTCGCTCGTGCTTGGCGTATGAGCGATCAGCCGCGGAAGCCGCTCCCCAAGCCGTCCTCGCTCTCGCAACCGTTCTGGGACGGCCTGGCGGCGGGTGAACTTCGCCTCCAGAGATGTGACAGTTGCGACACCTACGTCTTCTATCCGCGGCCGTACTGTCCGCGCTGCCTCTCGCAAGCGCTCGCCTGGACCAAGGTCAGCGGCCGTGGACGCGTCTACACGTACACCATCGTGAGGCGGGCGATGCATCCGGCGTTCCAGCCGGACGTTCCGTACGTCTTCGCCATCGTCGAGCTGGAGGAAGGGCCGCGCATGGAAACGAACGTCATCGGGTGCGCGCCGGAGGACGTTCGAGTGGAAATGCCGGTCAAAGCTGTGTACGATATGACCACAGCCGGAATCGCGCTTCTGAAGTTCGAGCCGGCCTGATAAGAGAGACGAGGCCCCGTACGGGCTCAGGAGATCATTCCGGGTTTCCCAACGGCGATGCCAAGTCTCAGGCGATATCTCTGGAGGATAGATGGGCTCAGTCATCAAGAAGCGGCGCAAGAAGATAAGCAAGCACAAGCACCGCAAGATGCTGAAAAAGACCCGCTGGCAACGCCGGCACGGCTAGCCGCGCCGCAAGGTAAGTGGCTAACGGAAGGGCCATGACCACTACCGCGAACGAACTCCAGACCAAGGGCGATGCCGCGCGTCGTGCGGCCCGCGAGCTGGCGCGCACCTCCACAGACGTCAAGAACCTCGCGCTCAACGGGATCGCCGATTCGCTCCTGGACCGCGCCGACGAGATCATCGCCGCCAACGTCATCGACGTTAAAGGCGCCAAGGAAGCGGGCCTGTCGGCCGCCGTCATCGACCGCCTGACGCTGAACCACGAACGCCTGGCCGCCATCGCCGCCGACACGCGCGCCGTCGCCGTTCTGCCCGACCCCGTGGGCGAGATGATGGATATGAAGCTGCTCCCGAACGGGATGCAGGTCGGCCGGCGCCGCGTACCACTCGGGGTCATCGCCGCCATCTACGAGTCGCGCCCGAACGTGACCGTCGACATCGCCGCGCTCTGCCTGAAGTCCGGAAACGCCTGCATCCTGCGCGGCGGCAAAGAGACGATCAACTCGAACAAAGTGATCGCCAGCGTGCTGCGCGAGGGGATAGCCGCCGCGGGCGGGCCCGGCGAGGCGGTCCAGCTCATCGAGAACACCGACCGCGGCCTGATCGGCGAGCTACTGGCGATGAAGGACACGATCGACCTCGTCGTCCCGCGCGGTGGCGCAGAGCTGATCCGCTTCGTCGCCGAGAACGCAACGATGCCAGTGCTTACCGGCGGCATCGGCGTCTGTCACACCTACGTCGACAGCGCCGCCGACCTCGACAAGGCTGTCGCCATCGCGCTCAACGCTAAAACCCGCAAGGTCAGCATTTGCAACGCGCTCGACACGATCGTAGTTCATGCGGACGTTGCAGCGAGCTTCCTTCCAGAGATGGCGCAGGCCTTCGCCGGGAAAGATGTCGAGATGCGCGCCGACGAACGGGCGCTGGCGATCCTCCAGGAGGCGAACGCCAAACACGCCGTCGCAGCCGGCCCAGAAGACTTCGACACCGAGTTCCTCTCGCTGACGGCGGCCATCCGCGTCGTCGACTCGTTGGACGAGGCTCTAGAGCACATCCACGTGCACGGCACCGGCCACTCCGACGCCATCGTCACCGAAGACTACGAGGCGGCGATGCGCTTTCTCGACGAGGTCGATTCGGCCGTCTGCTACGTCAACGCCAGCACACAGTTCACCGACGGCGCGCAGTTCGGACTGGGTGCCGAGATCATCGACTCCACCCAGAAGACGATCGCCCGCGGGCCCGTCGGCCTGCGCGAAATCACTACCTACAAGTGGATCGTCCTCGGCAGCGGCCAGATCCGGCCGTAAAGGCAACAGCGTCCCCGTCATGAAGTTTCAGTTCGACCGCGAGTACCGGACGATGACGTCCGAAAGCTTCATCATCGAGCTGGCCGACGAGGAAGTCGGCCGCGTCGACCTGCACTACAGTGCCTCGGTCACGTACGGCACGATCTGCGTTCTCGCCAGCATGACGGAGGAGGAGATCCGCTCGCTGATCAGCGAGATCGACGAGCGCTTCGTCCTCACGAACGACCCTTTCCGGGAGGACTTCGTGGTCACGGTCTGGAACGGCCGCGAGCACGGCAACTACTCGGACGAAGACTTCGAGGGGCAAGAAGACGACCTCGGCGACGGCCTGGGCGACTGAGCGACTCTCAGTCGCGCCGGAACACGATCGCCGTCAGGCGGCCCGCGTCGCCCAGAGGTTGAGGCGCACGTAGTCGGCGCTGAACG
>CBDTZZ010000053.1:0-6631 GCA_965365035.1 uncultured bacterium
AGTTTCAAACATTTTTAAGAGGCGATTCCCAAGGGGCAAGACAACGTGCAAAGAGCTGACGGCCGCTGTGCTCTCGAGCCGTTACCACACTCTCAAGAGCGAGGCCAACATCAACACTGAGATCGGAATACCTCTGACGCTGCTGCAGCTGACGAATGAGCACGAGCGAGCCGTCCTGGAGCTCGGAATGCACCTGCCGGGCGACATCGAACTCCTGGCGGAGATCGCCGCACCAGACGTCGGCGTCGTGACGAACGTCGGGCCGGTGCACATGGAGCGTGCTGGTTCGATCGGCGCCATCGGGGCGGCGAAGGCGGAACTCGTAGAGGCGCTGCCGGCGGACGGTCTGGCGGTGCTCAACGGCGACGATCCGCGGGTCACGGTGATGGCTCGCTGGACCCGCGCCCGCACCGTCCTCTACGGCCTCGGAGAGCAATGCGAGGTACGCGGCTCTGACATCGAAACGCGCGGCCTGGAGGGCATCAGCTTCACGATCACCCACGAAGGAAAGAGCGTGCGCGTACGGTGCCCGCTGCCCGGGCGCCACCACGTTTATCCTGCGCTGGCCGCGACCGCGGTCGCGTTGGCTGACGGCCTGTCGCTCGAAGAGATCGCGGCGGCGCTGGCCGAGGCTCGCGTCGATCTGCGACTGACCGTGCGTGCAGGCATCAACGGATGCACGATCATCGACGACAGCTACAACGCGAGTCCGGACTCGATGGTGGCCGCGCTCGACCTGCTGGCGGAGCTGCCGGGCCGGCGCATCGCCGTGCTCGGTCATATGCGCGAGCTGGGCGCCGCCGAAGAGGAAGGGCATCGCCGCGTCGGACGGCACACGAAGGGGCGCTGCGACGCCCTCTACGTCGTCGGTGATGACGCCCGCGTGCTCGCCGAAGAGGCGCGCGCGGCAGGCCAGGAGGCAACGGTAATCCAATCGGCGAACGAGGCTGCTGAGGCGCTGCGCAAAGAGCTGCGCGAGGGTGATCACGTGTTGGTCAAGGCCTCGCGCGCTGTCGGCCTGGAGAGTCTCGTGGACGCGCTCACCGGTGAGCCTGACGGAACCTCTGGATGATCTATGCACTGGTACTGGCAGCGATGGCGTTAGCAGCGACGGTAGCGGCCGGTTACCCGACGGTGGCGCTTCTGCGCCGGCAGAACGTCGGCAAGGAGATCAGCGAGTGGGCGCCGGAGACGCACCAGGCGAAGGCCGGCACGCCGACGATGGGCGGGCTGCTCATTCTGCTGGTGATCGCCACCTTCATGTTGGCCGCCAACTTCTTCGGCCGCTACTCTATCGGCCTGCCGCTTCTCGTCGGTGGCAGCCTGGCGCTGGTGGGCTTCGTCGACGACCTCGGTTCGCTGGAAGGACGGCGCCAGGTGGCGCTACAGCGGCGCGTGAAGCTTCTGGCGTTCATCGCCATCGGCGCCGGCGCGGCGATCGGTCTCTATGAGTTTCTGGATCTGCAGACGGTCAACGTTCCGTACGAGGGACGCCAGGACCTGGGTTGGATCTACGTGCCGATCGCCATCGGCGTTGTCGTGCTAACCGCTGGCGGCGTCGCCGTTACGGACGGGCTGGACGGCCTGGCAGCGGGGGCGCTGGCGATCGCCTTTTTCGCCTACGGCATCCTCGCGCTGCACCAGGATCAGACGTATCTCGGCGCGTTCTCCTTTACCGCCGGGGCCGCCTGCGCCGGCTTTCTGTGGCACAACGCTCACCCGGCGAGCGTGTTCATGGGCGATACTGGCGCGCTGGCGCTGGGCGGAATGCTGGCCGTCGTCGCCTTCATGACGGGCCAGTGGCTGATTCTGCCGCTGATCGGCGTTGTCTTCGTGATCGAGGGCGCCTCCGTCGGCCTGCAAGTCGCCTACTTCCGACTGAGCGGCGGCAAGCGAATCTTCCGCAAGACACCGATCCACCACCACTTCGAAGAAGGCGGCTGGAGCGAAGTGCAGACGACGATCCGCTTCTGGGTCGTCGGCCTGCTGGGAGCACTCATCGGCCTGGCGCTGGCACTGGAGGTCTATTGATGATCGACACGCAGCGACTCCTTGAATTCGACTTCACAGATAAGCGAGTGACGGTTGTCGGCCTCGGCATCGAGGGCGTCGATATGGTGCGCTTTCTCTCGCGCCACCACGCGGACGTGACGATCTCCGACTCGAAGACACCAGAGCGTCTGGAAGCACAGCTACGCGACGTGGAGCGTCTGGGCGTGAACCTCTCGCTGGGCACGAACGACGAAGGGGCGATAGCGGAGGCGGAAGCGCTATTCGTTTCGCAGGGAGTGCCGCTGAACCTGCCACCACTGAAGACGGCGCGCGATCACGGCGTGCCCTTCCTCTCGATGGTCGGCCTCTTCCTGGAGCTTTGCCCGGGGCCGATCGTCGGCATCACCGGGTCCAGCGGCAAGTCGACGACGACGGCGCTCGTCAACGAGATGCTGAAAGCGGACGAGCGCGACATCTTCGTCGGCGGCAATATCGGCGTCGGCCTGCTCGATCACCTGGCAGACATCCGGCCATACACCTGGTCCGTGCTGGAGGTCAGCCACACGCAGCTGCAGCTGGTGGAGCGCAGTCCGCACGTCGCCGCCGTGCTCAACATCACACCGAACCACCTGGACCGCTTCGATTGGGACGACTATCGCGCGCTCAAGGCCCGCATCCTGGCCTTTCAGGAGGCGGACGACATCGCCGTGCTGGGCTATGACAACGCAGAGACCAGGGCGCTGGCAGAGAATGTGCGCGGGCGGCTGGTCTGGTTCAGCATGACCGACGACGCGCCCGGCGACGCGGTCTTCGTTCGCGACGGGGTCGCGGTCTCGCGCTGGAACGGCAACGAGCAGCCGCTCTTCTCGCTTGACGACGTCCGTCTGCGCGGCGAGCACAACCGCGAGAACGCAGTCGCCGCCGCGGCCATCGCGCTGGCCTCTGGCGCGTCTCCGGCGGCGATCGCCCTCGGTGTGCGCGCCTTCGACGGCATCGAGCACCGGCTGGAGTTCGTGGCCGAAACGGGTGGCGTCTCCTACTACAACGACAGCATCGCCACGACGCCCGAACGCACGCTGGCCGGCATCCGCTCCTTTGACGAGCCCGTGGTTCTGCTCATGGGCGGGCGCGACAAGGAGCTTCCCCTCGAAGATCTGGCGGCCGAAACGCAGAAGCGCTGCCGGGCCGTTGTCCTCTTCGGCGAGGCGGGAGAGAAGCTGCAGGACGCGCTGACAGCGGCCGGTAAACTACAGACAGTACGCGTCGAGACGATGGACGAAGCAGTGCGGGCGGCTGCCGGATTGGCTCAGCCTGGCGACATCGTTCTTCTCTCGCCGGCCTGCACCAGCTACGACGCTTACGACAACTTCGCGGCGCGCGGAAACCACTTCCGCGAGCTGGTGGGTGACCGCGAGGTGCAGCCATAGACGCTGAGCGCGTGCGCGCGGGCAGCCTGCGCGCCGGACAGCCGGACTACCACCTGATGGTGGCGACGGCGATGCTCCTGATCGCCGGCCTGCTGGCCGTGTACACGTCGAGTTTCGCCGTCGCCTACAACGAGTACGGCGACCCGAACTACTTCGTGGCGCGCCAGGCAGTGTTCGCGCTGATAGGACTGGCAGCGCTGGTGTTCTTCATGCGCCTGGACTACAACCACCTGCGGAAGCTGAGCGTGCCGATGCTGGGGATCGCGCTGGTGGGTCTTCTGCTCGTGCTTTCACCGCTGGGGGTTGAGATCAATGGCGCGAAGCGCTGGCTCGTCATGGGACCTGTCTCAGTGCAACCGAGCGAGTTCGCGAAGCTAGCGGTGATCGTCTACGTGGCGGCCTGGCTGGCCAGCCGCGGGCAGGACGTCAAGCAGTTCTCGCTGGGGTTCGTGCCTTTCGTACTGCTGCTGAGCGTCGTCGGGGCGCTGATCATCGCCGAGCCGGACATGGGAACGACGGTAATCATCGTCCTCGTCGCCTGCACGCTGTTCTTCGTGGCCGGCGCACCGATCACGCACCTGGCGCTGCTCCTGGGAGCAGGGAGCGCGCTGAGTTACCTGGTGATCACAACACGGGAATACCAGATCGACCGCCTGGCAAGCTTCTTCCGGCCCGAGGACGACCCAGAGGGGTTCGGGTTCCAGATAATCCAGCTGCTGATAGCGCTGGGCAGCGGCGGGCCGGTTGGCATCGGCTGGGCGGAGAGCCGCCAGAAGCACCTTTATCTGCCGGGCGCACACACGGACGGTGTCTTCGCCATCCTGGGCGAGGAGATCGGCTTTATCGGTCTCATGGGCGTGATGGGGCTTTTCGGGTTCTTCCTCTTTAGAGCGCTCAAGGTGACACTGCGGTCGAACGACAACTTCGCTCTTCTGTTGGGTGTCGGGATGATCGCCTGGATCTCGTACCAAACGCTGATTAACATCGCCGGCATCACCCGCACGATCCCGCTGACGGGCGTGCCGCTGCCGTTCCTGAGCTACGGTGGGTCGGCGCTCATCAGCCTGATGGCGGGCGTCGGCATCCTCCTCAGCGTCTCGCGCTTCTCGAACGGAACGAAGTACCGCGAGGGTAAGAAACCGAAGGCGCGGGCGCCCGCCCGTGCACCCCGCGCGAGGCAGCGCAGGCCTGCCTTTGAGAGGGGGCCGGCGTGAGGTTAGTCCTCAGCGGCGGCGGTACCGGAGGGCACGTCTATCCGGCGCTCAGCGTCGCTGCAGCGGTGCGCGAGCAGTTGCCGGCCGGCGAAACTCTGGACCTGCTGTACGTCGGGACGATGGCGGGCAACGAGTCGCAGATCGTTGAGCGCGCAGAGATCCCCTTCCGGCACGTCAGCGCGGCGCCGATCCGGGGTCGCCTGCCCTGGCAGATGGCGGCCAACGCCACGAAGATCGCCACCGGCGCGCGGCAAGCCCGCACGATCCTCGGCGATTTCGCGCCGCAGGTCGTGTTCTCCACAGGCGGCTACGCTAGTTTCCCGGTGGCCCTGGCCGCGCGCGGACGGAAGATCCCGCTAGCGGTCTACCTGCCCGACCTCGTGCCGGGCTGGGCCGTGCGGGCCATCGCGCGGCTCGCTCAGCGCGTCGCCGCGACCGCGGTCGAGAGCCTGCGCCGCCTGCCGAGCGGCAAGACGGTCGTGACCGGCTATCCGGTACGGAGCGAGTTCTACCGAGTCGACCGCGGCGGCGGCCGCCAACGCCTGGGTCTGAGCCCGGAGGAAAAAGTACTGTTCATCAGCGGCGGCTCAACAGGCGCGCAGCGCATCAACCGCGCGGTCGCCAATGAGATTTCGGGCTTGCTTGAGTTATGTGAAGTCATCCACGTCTCGGGGCCGGGCGACGAGCCGTGGCTGCGCGAGATCAGGGAGGACCTCCCCATCGGCCTGCGCAACCGCTATCACCTTCATGGCTACATGCACGACGAGATGCCGTGGGCGATGGCCGCCGCCGACCTGGCGCTCTGCCGCTCCGGCGCGTCAGTTATCGGCGAGCTGCCGGCGCTGGGACTACCGGCCGTTCTCGTCCCCCTGCCGTTGGCCGGAGCGCATCAGCGCACCAACGCCCGCTACCTGGAGAAGCACGGCGCCGCTGAGATCCTGGAGGAAGACAGTTTGAGCGATGTCCTGCCGGTCGTCGGCTCGCTGCTGCACGACGAAGAGCGCCTGCGCAAGATGCGCGACGCCACTCGCCGCCTGGCCCGGCCGAACGCCGCGGCACGGATCGCCGCCGTGATCATGGACCTGGCCAAGGAGCCGGCACGATGACGCACATCGCCGAACGCACGATACCTGATCGCGTGCATCTCGTCGGGGTGGGCGGCATCCACATGTCCGGCATCGCCCAGATTCTGCGCGACCGCGGACACACCGTCAGCGGCTCCGATCTTCAGCTGACGCCGCTGACCCGGAAGCTCGAGGGTCTTGGAGTAACCGTTTACGAAGGCCACGCTCGCGACAACATCGACGACGCCGATCTCGTCGTCTACACCTCTGCGGCGCAGGCGGACAACCCGGAACTGGCCGCGGCGCGAGAACGCGGCGTGCCGACGGTCAAGCGCGCCGAGATGGTGGCGGTACTGCAGCAGGGCAAGAAGGTAGTAGCCATCGCCGGCGCGCACGGCAAGACCACTACGTCCTCGCTGATCGCCTGGATCCTGCACGAGGCCGGCCTATCGCCGACGATCATGCTTGGCGGCGAGATGCGGAACCTGCGCACAAACGCCCTGCCCGGCGACGGCCCACACTTTGTCGTCGAGGCAGACGAATACGACCGCGCCTTCCTCAACTACCACCCACACGTCGCGGTCGTTACCAATGTTGAGCCGGACCATCTGGACATCTACGGCTCATTCGAGGAGCTGCAAGCGGCCTACGCACAGTTCCTCGCTCAAGTTGACATCTCCGGTTTCATCGTTGCCTGCTTGGATTCCCCCCCCTTGCAGGCGTGCCTGTCACAGCGACAGGCGATTCTCCCTAGGACTGTAGGAGACGACGTGACTTTCCCCGTCCACGTCGTCTCCTACAGTCACCTTTCCCCGAAAGCTGATTGGTACGCGGAGATCGCTGCGGATAGTCCACAAGAAGAAGAGAGCAAGGGTATAGACGGCTCATCCTTTGTGGTACGATTTCGAAAACAGCTTTGGGGGAAGTTTGTGAC
>CBDTZZ010000054.1:0-6598 GCA_965365035.1 uncultured bacterium
CCAAGGCCAAGGCCGAACCCGCCGCCGAAGCTGGCGACGAAGAGATGCCCGACTGGAAGCGAAAACTCCTTGAGCTGACCGACGGTGAAGGCGACGAGTAGATGGCCCACCGCATCAACGGCCGCAAGCTTGGCCGTCCCACAGATCACCGGCTGGCGATGTTCCGCAACCTCGTGACGGACCTGCTCAAGTACGAGAAGATCATCACGACGGAAGCCAAGGCGAAAGAGATGCGTGGCTTCGCTGAGCGCATGATCACTCTCGGCAAGAAGGGCGACTTGCCGGCGCGCCGAAGGGCGCTCGGCTTCGTCTACGACAAGGCCATCGTCGACAAGATCTTCGACGACCTCGCGGAGCGCTACGCTGACCGGCCCGGTGGCTATACGCGAGTCATTAAGCTCGGCCCCCGCGGTGGCGACGCTGCGCGCATGGCGCAGATCGAACTGGTGGGGTCGGAGGTCTAACCTCGCCGGCGAAGGGCGCCGGATAACTTGAATGGACGGGCCTCGCCGCATCGCGCTCCTGGTCGAGTACCAGGGGACAGCCTACGGCGGGTCCCAGTACCAGAAAAACGCACCGACGGTGCAGGGCGCGCTGGAGCGGGCCCTGGGAACTTTAACAGGCGAACCTATACGGGTGGCGATGGCAGGCCGAACGGACGCCGGAGTCCACGCCCGAGGACAGGTGGCGGCTTTCCCCACGGAGAGCCGGCGCCGCATCGACGTTTTCGTGCGAGGGATGAACGCGCACCTGCCGGACGACATCGCCGTACACTCTGCCGCCGTCGTACCCGCGGAGTTCGATCCGCGGCGACACGCCCGGCGACGCTTGTACCGATATACGCTCAACCTGGGCTCGGAGCGCCCGGCCCTCTACCGAGAGGTCGTCTGGCGCGTCGGACCAAGCCTCGACCTGGCAGCGATGGCCACGGCGGCGCGGCACCTGGAAGGGCGCCACGACTTCGCCGCCTTCACCGCACCTTCCGAGGCGAGGCGCAGGCAGACGGAACGAGTGGTCCACGGCACGGCACTAGTGCAGCGGGGCAAGGCCGCCTCCTTCGACATCGAGGCCAACGCCTTCCTCCCGCACATGGTGAGGCGTATCATGGGCACACTTGTCGAGGTTGGACGCGGCAAGCTGACCCCCGACGCGTTTGAGCGCCTTGTGCGCGAGGCGAAGCCGGGAGAAGCGAGTCGCACGGCCCCCGCCCGGGGCCTCTGCCTGATCAAGGTTCGTTACGAAAGCGGGTTGTTTGACGATGAAACGGATGAAGACCTACAGCCTTTCGGCTAAGGACATAGAGAAGGACTGGGTCGTGGTTGACGCCGCGGGTCAGATCTTGGGCCGCCTTGCGACGCAGGTGGCCGGCTTGCTCATGGGCAAGCACAAGGTCTCCTACTCACCCCACCTGGACATGGGAGACTACGTCATCGTCGTCAACGCCACCCAGATCAAAGTCACCGGCAACAAGCTGGAGGACAAGGTCTACTACCGCCATACCGGCTACATGGGCGGCCTCAAGGAAGAGAGCCTCGGCACCCTGCTGGAGCGGCGCCCGGAACGCGTCGTCGAGCTTGCCGTGCGCGGGATGCTTCCGCGCAACAAGCTGGCCAAGCACCTCCTGCGTCATCTCAAGGTCTACGCCGGCCCCGATCACCCACACGAAGCCCAGATCAACATCTCGCGCAAGCGCGCCGACCGCCGCCAGCTGGCCGCGGCCGCCACCTCGGAGAAGAAATCATGACGGACGAAGCCACGACTGAGATGAAGACGCCGCCCGGCGAATACTTCTACGGCACCGGCAGGCGCAAGGAATCGGTCGCTCGCGTGCGGTTGTATCCCGGCTCCGGCAACATCCTGATCAACGGCAAGCCGTACCTGGAGATGTTCACCCGCTCCGTCTACCAGATCAAGATCCGGCAGCCGCTGGAAGTAACCAGCACGGCCAGCCAGTTCGATGTCTACGCCAAGATCAAAGGCGGCGGAATCACCGGCTGGGCCGACTCGCTCGCCCACGGCATCTCTCGCGCGCTTCTCGTTGTTGACGAGGGTCACCGACCGGTGCTGCGCCGTGCCGGCCTCCTCACGCGCGACTCGCGCGTCAAGGAGCGCAAGAAGCCCGGCCTCAAGCGCGCACGCAAGGCGCCTCAGTACACCAAGCGCTAAGCGTTTCAAGGATCGAAAAGCAGGGGACGGGTTTCGGCCCGTCCCTTTCGCTTACTTCTGCTGCGCCAGCCAGGCCTTGAGTTCGTCGATGGCGGCCGTTGGCGTTGGGTCTTCGCCGTAGAGGAAAGACAGGTACGCGCTGACGTAGTCGCCGAAGAGGACGAGAGACAACATCTGCGCCAGAGCGCTCACGCCGCGAGCCTGCACCGAGTGCGCGGCGACGCCGCTGCGCTTCAGCAGCTCTTTTGTGAAGCCGTAGCGCAGCTGCACGCGCTCATGTATGAGGTCGGCCGATTCCAGGAAGACTACGGCCGTGCGGCTGGCGATCTCGCGAGGGTATGAGTAGCCGATGATCGCGTTGTGGTGGATCTCCGGCAGCTCTTCACTGGAAGCCCACGACTTGCCGGACTCGTTGAGTTGAGCCTTCCAGCGCTGGGCGACCTCGATCAGCGGCCCGGCGCCATAGACGACCGGCAGCTTGTCTTTGAGGTCGAGGGCCATTCGCTTCGCTTGGTTGGTCTTGGCCGGAACGTCCTCTGCGATCTCCTTCACCAGCGCATCAAGGACGGCGACTGCTTCGTCGACGTCGGCGGCTACGTTCGGCATCAGCCGCAGCGACGCGGCGATTGCGAGCAGCGGCATCAGGCTCCAGCCGAAGGCGGCGCGTGGCTCGCCGGCGTAATCGAACGTGAACGACGGCACACCGTTGGCGCGCGCCGTCGCCAGCAGTTGGCCGCCGGTCGTGACGACGATCTTCGGCGCCGGCATGGCCAGTGCCTGCCCGAACGCCGAGAGCACCTCCTCTGTGTCGCCGCTGAAGCTGGAGGCGATCACCAGCGTGCGTTCATCGACGTATGGAGGCAAGTCGTAGGCGCGGACGTTGAAGACGGGGACGGCGCACTCGCGTTCGAGCAGCGCGCGCCAGATGTCGCCGGCGATCGCCGAACCGCCCATGCCCAACACGGCGATGCGGTCGATCTCCTGGTAGGAGGCGGGGAGCGTAAGGTCGTCGGCCATCTTCCAGGCCTGGCGGCACTGGTCCGGAAGACTCCGCAGGCAGGCCAGCATGCCGCCAGGGTCGAGCTTGGCCAGCGCGGTAGCGTCGTCGAGCACGTGAGACGCGCTCACGCGCCTGTCAGCCCACGTACAGCGTCCAGCACAGGTCTCACGAGGGCGTCCTCGCGCACCTCGGTGTATATGCGCATGAGCGGCTCTGTTCCGGAGAGCCGAATCAGCGCCCAGGCGCCGTCTGGCAGCACGAAGCGCAGGCCATCGGTCCGGTCATAGCCGCTGACGGGCAGGCCGGCCAGCTCTTTCGGCTCCAGCGTGGGCAGAAGCTGCGCGATGCGGTCGCGGTCGGCCGGCGTCATCGTAATGTCGTCTCGGTCGTAGTAGTGCGCGCCGACCTTCCTGAACAGCTCGTCGATGATCATCGTCAGGTTCTTACCCTTGCGAGCGATGAGGTCGAGGATGTAAAGGCCGGACAGCACGCCGTCGCGTTCCGGCAGGTGGCCGCGGTAGGCGAAGCCACCGGACTCCTCGCCGGCGATCAGGGCGTCAGTCTCGCGCATCTTCGGGCCGAGGAACTTGAACCCGACCGACGTCTCGTGCACGGGGACGTCGTAAAGCTCGCCCAGTCTATCGATCATGCTGGTCGTCGTGATCGACTTAACCATCGGCCCACGGTCGCGGCGAACCTCCAGGAGGTAGTAGGCCAGGAGCGCAAACGTCTGCAGCTGGTTCACGAAGTTGCCGTTGGAGTCGAGGACGCCGATGCGGTCGGCGTCGCCATCGGTGGCGAGCGCGACGTGCGCGCCATAGTCCTTAACCGCTGCGGAGGTGAGCTCGAGATTACGCGGTATGGGCTCGGGGTTGTGCATTCCCGGGAACGCCGGGTTGACCTCGCCGCGGATCTCGCGCACCCGCGTTTTACCGCCGCCGATCAGTTCCGAAAGATAGCCAGCGCCCGCCCCGTACATCGGGTCGACGACGACGCTCAGGCCAGCATCCCGGATCGCTTCCAGGTCGATCAGGCGGCTCAGGTGCTCGAGGTAGGCCGGCTTCGGGTCGAACTTCTGAACAAAGCCGGAGGAAATCGCGTCGTCGAGCGGTCGGCGAGGAACGTCCTTGCCGTAGCTCTCGCCGATGCGCGCTTCGATCTGCGACAGCACCTCGGGCGGCGCGGCGCCGCCGTACTCCGTGCGCACCTTGAAGCCGGAATACTGCGCCGGGTTGTGGCTCGAAGTGATGACGACAGAGCCGGCGGCCTCGTCCCGGACGATCTCGTAGCCGATAACGGGCGTCGGCGCTGGCGCCGACGCCAGGCGGACCTTGATCTCGTTGGCGGCGAAGACCTCTGCGACGGCCGCCGCGAAAGCCTCCGACTGAAAGCGCGTGTCGTAGCCGACGATCATGCCTCGAGACGCGAGGCCGGCGGCTTTGACGTAGTCGGCTGTGCCCTGCGCGCAGTAGCGCACGTTGGCGAAGGTGAACTCGTCGGCGATGATCGCCCGCCAACCGTCGGTGCCGAACTTGATGGGTGAGTCTTTCAAGCCGACAACATCTGACAACACGCGCCGCTTACGTTCCAGAGGGCCGCGCTGAATCTCGTTGACAACGCTCGTGGCTCAGCCGCGGCCGGCGGCAAGCTCCTTTTCCGCTTCGGAGATGTCCTTGATGCTGTCGACGGGCCGCCAGTAGGCGTCGCTCTCGTAGCCGAAGAGCTTCCCCTCGCTGGCCAGGGCAGGGAACGTCTCGGTCTCGTGGTCGCCCTTGTCCGGCAGTAGCGCGAAGAACGAGCGAGAGAGCACGTAGATGCCGGCGTTGATCCAGTAGGGCAGCTCCGGCTTCTCGCGGAACGACGTGATCCGGCCGTCTTCGCCTACGTCGACGACGCCGTACGGACTCTTCAACGGCGTCAGCATGACAGTGGCGCTGGCAGCCCGCGCTTCGTGGAACGCGATCATCTCGGCGAGCGTCTGGTCGGTGAGGATATCGCCGTTGCAGCCGATGATCGCCTCCTCGCCCTCCGGAACAAGCGCGAACCCTTGCTTCAACGCGCCGCCGCGGCCGAGCGGCTCCGTCTCGACGGAGTACTGCACCCGGACGCCGAACGGCGAGCCGTCGCCCACGTGCGTCTGCAGGACGTCAGCCTTATAGCCGCAGAGGAAGACGGCGTCCGTGACGCCGTTCTCGCGCAGCCAGTCGAGCTGCCGCTCGACTATCGGCCGGCCGCCGACCGGCACCATGTTCTTGGGGCGGTCGTCAGTCAGGGGCCGCAGTCGCTCACCTTCGCCGCCGGCGATGATCAGCGCGTACACCTAGGCCGGCTGCGCTTCCCCGGCTGGCGCCTCGGCACTGAGTTTGGCTGCCGCGGCGCGCAGTTCGTCGGCTTTGTTCGTTTCCTCCCACGGGGCGTCGATGTCCAGGCGGCCGAAATGCCCGTATGAGGCGGTCGGCCGGTAGATCGGGCGGCGCAGATTCAGGTCGCGGATGATCCCCCTGGGGCTAAGGTCGAAGTGATCGCGGACGAGTTTCTCGATCCCCCCATGGTTGATCTTGTGCGTGCCGAACGTCTCAACCGAGACACCGATCGGCTGTGGGTGCCCGATGGCGTACGAGAGTTCAACTTCACAGCGATCCGCCAACCCGGCCGCGACCAGGTTCTTGGCCACCCAGCGCGCCGCGTATGAGGCAGATCGGTCTACTTTCGACGGATCTTTTCCGGAGTACGATCCGCCGCCGTGCCGGCCGATGGCGCCGTACGTGTCGACGATGTTCTTGCGTCCGGACAGCCCGCTGTCCGCCGCCGGACCGCCCAGGATGAACGAGCCGCTGCGGTTGATGTGGGTCTCCGTCTTGTCATCCATCCAGTCGCCGAGGACGGGCTTGATGACGTGCTCGTTGATGTCGCTCTTGAGCCGATCCAGCGAAATTTCGGGATCGTGCTGTGCGGCGACGACGACGGCGTGCGCGCGCTTCGGCTTGCCGAACGCGTATTCGATCGTCACCTGCGACTTGCCGTCGGGGCGCAGGTAGGGCAGCGTTCCGTCCTTGCGTACCTGCGCCAGGCGCAGGCAGAGGCGGTGAGCCAGGCTGATCGGCAACGGCATCAGCTCCGGCGTCTCGTCGCAAGCGAAGCCCAGCATGATCCCCTGGTCGCCGGCGCCCTCGTCCTCGCCGACGGCGTCCGAAATCTCCCGCGACTGCTCCTTGACGGAGAGGAGGACGCCACAGCTCTCGGCGTCGAAGGCGTACTCCGGCTTCGTGTAGCCGATGTCGGCGATAACCTCGCGCACGATCTTTGTGATGTCGACGTAGTGGCTGGTCGAAATCTCGCCCGTAACCAGCACGAGGCCGGTCGTCGTCACGACTTCGCAGGCGACGTGGCCGTCGGGGTCGTTGGCGATGATCTCGTCGAGGATCGCGTCGG
>CBDTZZ010000055.1:0-6596 GCA_965365035.1 uncultured bacterium
CGCGACTGCCTCAACGAGCACCTATACGAATTCCCCTCCAGCCCGGCATACGAAATCATCGATCTGCAGCGCGCCCAGTACAACCTGAGCGCCGTCGTCGATGCCGACTTGCCGGCTGACGACCTAGCCGGCGCCTTCGCTCACTGGCGCGCCAAGGGCCGCGAAGTCTTGACCATCGCCGCCGAGTATCCTGCCACGGCCGACCACTACGCCCGCAGCCGCCACTTCTGGCGCTACCAGGTGATCCCAATCGCCGGCGCCTCTGAGGGCTTCGTGCCCGAAGACGCTGACGTCCTCATCGAGGGCACGGAGACAGGTCGCACGATCGCCGAGAACAACCTCAAGGTGATCGACCTGCTTTATCGCTCGACGTCGTGCGTCATCGCCCGTCGTGGTGCGGATCTCTCCGGCGGCCGCAAGAAGGTCTTCGAGCATCTCCGCGGCGCCCTGGAGAAGGCGTCCGGCTCTTCGCAGTCCTAACTGATACAATTTTTTCGAGCGAGGATTTCCAAATTGCCACCACTATCTCTGCACACGTCTCTGGCCAGGCGCATCGCTGAGCGCCTGCGTACCGCCGTGCTCGACGACGAGCGGGGCAACCTCTTCCTGGGCGCCACCGCCCCGGACATCCGCGTGATCACGCGCTGGGAGCGCTCCCGCACGCACTTCTTCGACCTCAACGACTTCGAGCACCAGGACGCCGTCGCCGGCTTCTTCGGCGCCAACCCTTCGCTAGCCGATGCCGCTGCCGTCTCGCAGCCTACGTGCGCCTTCATCGCCGGCTACGTCAGTCACCTCGTGATGGACGCCAACTGGATCGACCACATCTATCGCCCCTTCTTCGGCCGCGACTCAGAACTCGGCGGGGACCTGCGCGCCAACATTCTCGATCGTGCAATGCAGTTCTCGCTCGACTCCGACACGCGGGACGACGACGAACTGATGGCCGAGGTCACAGAGGCCGTCGCCCGCTGCGACCTCGATATGGAGATCGACTTCATCGACAAGGAATCGCTCCACAAGTGGCGCAAGGTCGTCTCCGACTTCGCGCAGACCCGGCCGGACTGGGATCGCTTTAAAAGCCGCATCCGTCGCCACATAGCCGATACAGACGCCGGCGGAAACGGCGAAAACGAGGGCGAAGACCTGGCGGAGCTGGCGCGCTCGCTCCCCGATCTCGTCGACGAGTCGCTGCGCTACCTCAGCCGCGAGCGCCTCAACGAGTGGATGGACGAGTCGCTCGAAGAGTCGGTCGCCGCTGTTCGTGAGTATCTGCGATGCGGATAGTCGAAGGCGCCGCGGAAGGCCGCAACACTCTCCTCAAACGGCAGCCGCACAAGGTGCCAGACCTGCCGGCGCCGGTCCAGGAGACTGTCCGTCGCGTCTTTGGCGCTGAGCTCGGCGCAGATGAGGTCGTCGACCGCATCCTGCGCGATGTCCGCACCGACGGTGACGCCGCGATCCGCCGCTACAACGAGGCTCTCGACGGCGTCAGCGCGCCTGACATCCCGCTGGAAGTGTCCGCGGACGAGATCAAGGCGGCCTACTCGCAAGTCGAGGACGGCCTCGTTGAGGCGCTACGCTTCGCCGCCGCGCGCATCCAGGCCTTCCACGAGCTACAGCTAGAACACGCCTCAAGCTCCTTCGTCTCCGATGGCGTGGGCCAGGCCGTGCGGCCGATCGCTCGCGCTGGCCTCTATGTGCCTGGCACTCGCGTGATCTATCCGTCGACGCTGCTCATGATCGCCATTCCGGCGCGCGTCGCCGGCGTCGCCGAGCTGATCGTCGCCACGCCGGCGCAAGCGGATGGTAGCGTTGCGCCGCTAAAGCTCGTCGCCGCCGACATCGCCGGCGTCGACCGCGTCTTTCGTGCGGGAGGCGTTCAGGGCATCGGCGCGCTCGCCTACGGCACCGAGTCGGTCCCCGCCGTCGACAAGATCTGCGGTCCCGGCAACATCTTCGTCACGATCGCCAAGAAGAAGCTCTTCGGCGAGGTCGGTATCGACGGCATCTTCGGTCCCTCCGAAACGCTCGTCATCGCCGACAAGGACGCCGACCCCAGCCTCGTCGCCGCCGACCTGCTCGCCGGCGCCGAGCACGACGAACTCGCCACCGTCGTCCTCATCACCGACTCCCGTGATCTGGCCGGCCAGGTCTCGGAGGCCGTCGAGCGCCAGCTTGCTTCACTTGATCGCGCCGAGGTTGCCCGCACGAGCCTCGACGAGCGCGGAGGCGCCGTGATCGCCGCGTCGCTGGATGAGGCGCTCGACCTGGCGAGCGACTTCGCAGCGGAGCACGTCTGCCTGCACCTCCGAGATGCGGCGCGCCACATCGACCGGATACGTAACGCCGGCTGCATCTTCGCGGGCGCTGCTTCCGCCGAGTCAATCGGCGACTACACCGCCGGTCCCAGCCACGTCATGCCCACTGGGGGCAGCGCCCGGTTCACGTCGCCGGTCGGCGTGCACGACTTCCTCAAGACAACTAGCACCGTCAGCCTTACCGCTGAGACCGCCCGCGACATCGGCCCTACAGGCGCCCAGATCGCCCGCGCCGAAGGACTTGGCGGTCACGCCCGCGCCATCGAAGCCCGGTTCACGAGTGAGAAGGACGAACGATCATGAGCCAGGACGGACGCCGCTCCGCCCGCAGCCTCATACGGCCGCACCTCAACGACCTGCCGCCCTATGGCACGATGGAGTCGGTGGTGGCCGTCGCCAGGGAACTCGGCCTCGATGTCGACGAAGTTTCCAAGCTCGACGGCAACGAGAATCCGTACGGCGCGTCGCCTAAGGTTGCGGCCGCACTCGCTGGCTTCTCCGACTATCACGTCTACCCTGATGCCGGCCAGGCCGCCGTCCGCGAGGCCGTCGGCCGCTACGTTGGCGCGGAGCCGGAGCAGATCGTCCTCGGCAGCGGCGCCGACGAGATGCTGGGCATGGCGGCGACGCTCTTCCTCGATCCCGGCGACGCTCTCCTCAACGCGCCGCCCACGTTCGGCATGTACGAATTCCTTGCAAACATTCACAACGCCCGCCTCGTGACCGTACCGCGGCGCGAGGACTTCGCGCTGGACCTGCCGGCCATGGAACGGGCGCTGGACGAAGGCGCCAAGCTCGTCTACCTCGCCTCGCCCAACAACCCGACGGGCAACCCTGTTCAACGCGGCGAAATCGAGCGGCTCCTTGCCCACGACGCGGTGATCGTCGTCGACGAGGCCTACGCGGAGTTCGCCGGCGAAAACTCCGTTGGCCTGATGGCGGATCACGGCAACCTCATCATCATCCGCACGTTCAGCAAGTGGGCGGGCCTAGCCGGGTTGCGCGCCGGATACGCCGTCGTGCCGCCGGACCTTGTAGAGATCGTCTGGCGCGCCAAGGTTCCGTATAACCTCAGCGTTGCCTCCGAGCAGGCGATCCTTGCCTCGCTGGACGACAAAGAAGCACTCCTCGCGAACGTCCGCCTCATCGTCGAAGAGCGCGAACGCCTTAGCGAGCGCCTCTCGGCGATCGACTGGCTCCGCCCCTACCCGTCTGCCGGCAACTTCGTCCTCTGTGAGGTCAGAGGCATCGGCGGCGGCGACGTGCGCGATCAGCTGAGGGAGAGTGGTATCCTCGTCCGCTACTTCGACGAACCGGTGCTGCGCAACTGCATCCGCATCAGCGTCGGCCTGCCCAGGGACACCGACCGCGTCGTCGATGCGTTATCAGAGATAGGAGCGAACCTTGGCTGAGCGCACCGCTGAAATCACTCGCAAGACGAAAGAGACCGACATCACGCTGTCGCTGTCGCTTGATGGGGATGGCCAGTTCGAAGTCTCGACCGGCATCGGCATGCTCGACCACATGATCGAGCAGCTCGCCAAGCACGGTCGCTTCGACATCCGTCTCAAGGCCACGGGCGACATCGACCGCGACACGCACCACCTCGCCGAGGACGTCGGCATCGTGCTCGGCCAGGCGTTCGATAAGGCGCTTGGCGATCGGCGCGGTATCACGCGCTTCGGCGACGCCACCGTGCCGCTCGACGAGACCCTGGCGCTAGTCGCCATCGACCTCAGCGGCCGCGCGCACGCCGATGTCGCTCTCGAATTCGACCGCGACCTAATCGGAGAGCTGCCGACGGAGAACCTCTGGCACCTGCTCGAATCGTTCGCCAGGGAGGGGCGCCTGACGCTGCACGCCCGCCTCCTCTCCGGCTCCAACGACCACCATCGAGCCGAGGCCGTCTTCAAGGCGCTCGCCCGCGCTCTACGCGCCGCTGTCTCGCTGGACGCGGCCGCCTCCGGCGACGTGCCCAGCACCAAGGACGTCCTCTAGTGGCCGACCTCGAGCGGGCGCTCGAGGCGCGTCACCCAGACAACTTCCGCAAGCATTCGCTGATGATCGCGGTCGCCTCCGTGATCGTCGAGGACGGGAAGCTCCTCCTCGTCCGCGACACCCACGGGTTCTGGGCCAGCGTCGGCGGCTGGGTTGACGAGGGTGAGCGCCCCGACGAGGCCGTCCTTCGCGAGCTGCGCGAGGAGCTGAGCGTCCCGGCCGAGGTCACGGAAGTGCTCCATCCGCACCTGGCGTGGAAGGCCGAGCGCGCCACCGACGATTCCGGCTTCCTCCTCTTCGTTTACCGCTTGCGCCTCCTATCGCACGACTTCACGCTCCTCGAATCCGAAGTCACCGAAGCCCGCTGGGCCGCTCCCGCCGACTGGCCCGACCTGCCGATGCTCCCCTACGTCCGCGCCCTCCTCGAAGAGCGCACCGGCGAGTGGCTTCCAGCCTAGGCGCCAATCAGCGGCCCTACACGGCGGCCACGTGCTATTCTCTGTCCGGATCAATGCAGCAGAACGTCCAATTCGTCACCACTCCTGACGGCGTAAGCATCGCCGTAGCGACGATGGGTGCTGGCACGCCTCTCATCATCATCCCCGGCTGGATCAGCCACCTGGAACTCGAATGGGAAGTGCCGCCCATGCGAGACCTCTTCGAGCGTCTCGCGGAGAACAACCTGCTCGTTCGCTACGACAAGCGCGGCACCGGCCTCTCCGACCGCGGCATCACCGACTACTCGCCAGAAGCGAACCTCAACGACCTGGAGGCCATCATTAAGGGCCTCGGACTCAAGCGACCGGCGATAATGGGCTACTCGCAGGGCGGCCCGATCTCCATCGCTTACGCCGTCGCCAACCCTGACAACGTCTCCAGTCTCATCCTCTACGGCTCTTATCACGACGGCACGACGGCCTACTTCCGGGAACTGATCGATGGCTTCGTCGGCCTGATGAAGGCCGACTGGGGCGGCTACGGGGCGACGGCGGTCATGGACATGTTTATACCGGGCATGCCGCCCGAAGTCAGGGCCACTTTCGCCGACTTTCAGCGGCAGGCGGCCGACGCTGAAGGGGCCATCGCAACGTTTCAGAGCCTCTTCGACTTCAAGGTTACGGATCTTCTGCCTCAGGTTAAGACGCCCACTCTTGTCCTCCACCGCCGCGGCGACAAGACCTGTCCGTTCGAGCAAGGCCGCGAGATGGCCGCGCGCATCCCCGGCGCCAGGTTCGTGCCGCTCGAAGGCGACATTCACGTCATGGCCCTGGGCGACGTCGAGCCGATCATCGCCAGTATCCGCGACTTCCTGGCCGGCGAAGAAGGGCCGTCTTCGGCCCCCGCCATTCGCGAAGGACTCCAGACAATCCTATTCACCGATATCGTTGGCTCAACCGCGCTGACGCAGCGGTTGGGCGATGAGAAGGCGCAAGAGCTGCTGCGAGGGCACGACGATGCGGTGCGGCGAAGCCTCAGGATGACCGGCGGCGCCGAGGTCAAGCACACCGGCGACGGCATCATGGCTTCGTTCGCTTCGGCTGCCCGCGCCATCGCCTGCGCAAGATCCATTCAGTTCGAGGTCGCAGAATACAACAAACTCAATCCCGACGACCCTATCGCCATTCGAATCGGCCTCAACGCGGGGGAGCCGGTCAAAGAAGGCGAGGACATCTTCGGCACCGCGGTTCAGCTCGCCGCGCGGATCTGCGACCAGGCAGGGCCGGGGCAGGTCTTCGTCTCGGACGTCGTCCGTCAACTCGTCGCCGGAAAGAACGTAACCTTCCGCGAGGTCGGTCCCGCCGAACTCAAGGGCATCGCGGAGCCTGTCCAGCTCTACGAAGTCCTTTTAGTCTCCTAGCCCTCGTCCCGCTCGTGATGAGGCTTCGTCCCGGCCTTGGGTGAACCTCTCGTCCCGCTCGTGATGAGGCCGCCTCTCCGTCCCGCTCGCCCTGAGGTATCGAAGGGTGAGCGGAGCACAGCAATCTCTAGCCCTCGTCCACCTCAAAGCGGAAATCCTCAATCACCGGGTTCGCCAGCAGCTTCTTGCACATCTCGGTGACCGACGACTTCGCCTCTTCCTCAGACGCTGCGTCCAGGCGGATCTCCATATACTTCCCTGCGCGCACAGAATCAACTGCCTCGAAGCCGAGCGACTTTAGCCCACCCTCGATCGTCAGACCCTGCGGATCGTTCACCGTCGGCTTTAGCGTGACGTAAACACGCGCCAGGTACATCCGCCTACGCCTTCGGGTATCCCGCGTCGGCCTTGTTCTTGTC
>CBDTZZ010000056.1:0-6531 GCA_965365035.1 uncultured bacterium
CAGGTTATAGATGCCGTCGCCCGGCTCGGTTCTTTCCTTGATCCAGCGGCCGAACGCTGGTCCCTGATTCTCCCAGGGCGCCCGGTCGTCGTGCGGGTACTTGGCGATGTGGCGCTCCTCTGCCGTGGGTTGGAAGTAGATCTCGGCGTTCTGGGCGAGCACGGAGATCAGGAGTAGCGCGAAGACGGACGCCAGTGCGACGATTCCCACGGGCGAGAATCGGGTGCCCTTGATGTACATCACGCCGAGCGGCGCCATCAGCGCCAGCGCGGGCAGGAGCGTGACGTAGTAGTGGTCATAGAAGCGGCCGGCGGCGACGATGCCCAGCCAGTTCGCCGCCAGCCAGCCGAGGACTAGCGGTCCGTGGCCACCTGCGCCCCTGCGTGCCATCTGCGCGATCCCTGCCACGGCGAGGAATATCCAGGGGCCGAGCACGAGCGTCAGATAGAGTGGAGACTTCTGCAGGACTTCCAGCTTCTCAGCCATCGGGACGTCATTGACGTACTGAACGCTGTAAACCACCGTCGCTTCCCACAGCTCAGGCACGGTGCCAGTCGCAACGAAAGGCGCGACGACGGCGAGGAATGCAGCGACACAGCCAGCAGCGAGGCCACCTACGGAACGCCGGAAATCTGACGTGACAATGGCGTGTAACCCGTACGATCTGATTAAGGGCCAGACCGCAAGGACGAAGTACAGCGCCAAGACGAAAAGAGAGATGTGCTTCGTCGCGATCGCGATGCCGCTGAGAAAGCCGGCGGCCATATACCAGCGGGAGTGCCCTGTCTTCTGGCCCATCGAGAACGAGTACAGCGCCGCCACAAGCGGCAGGATCATGAAAAACTCGGTGTTGGCGCCCGTTTCCAGCGTCGCCAGCCCAAAAGAGAACGCGAGCGCGAGGGCGGCGACGAGTCCTGCACGATGGGAAAAGAGCAGCCGGCCTTCGAGGTACATCAGCAGCGTCGCTCCGGACAACATCAGCGCGACGAGAAGTCGCGGCGCCCAGACGGTCTCGCCGAACATCAGGAAGCTGAGCGCATACCAGACAAAGATCATCGGCGGCTTGTTGTCGAAGGCGTCACGATAAGGCACGTCGCCGTCGAGGATCATCTGCGCAACGGCGGCGTAAAGGCCCTCATCGCGGAAGAACGGCTCTCCGAGAAACGGGATATAGAGGAGGATGGGGATGGCGCAGATGGCAGCGATCAGGGCGATCCTGCCGAGCGAGACGGACCCCTCCGCCGGGCGCGCGGGCACACCGAACGCTAGTCTGCGGGCTTCTTCGGCAACGCTCATAGGTGTCTCGTCATACTCATACGGAAAGAGGCACCCTTTCCGGGCGCCGCACTAGGAGAGACGGATTGACCTAGCGGTCGTTACGATGTGGACGCCCCGGGCGTCTGAGAATATGGATGATGACGGAATTACTGATCAGCGCACTGGCCGGCCTCCTCTTCGGGCACGTCCTCGACCTGGCGTTCGTGCGCTTCTACACGAGCGAGGATCCGGCGACGCCGCTGCACCACTGCCCGGCCTGCCGCTCGCCGTTCCGAGCGCGCTTCGCGATGCCGTTGATCGGCTACGTAATGTCGCTGGGCCGCTGCCCAGACTGCCGAGCCGGCCTGCCGCTGCGGTCGGCGATCCTGCCGCTGGGGGGCGCGGCGCTCTTCACGACATCGGTTGCGGTGTTCGACAGCCTCGCCCCGGGGATCGTCGGCGGCATCTTCGCCACGGTCTTTCTGACGCTGACGCTGACGGATTTCGACCGCTGCTCCCCAATCGGATCGTCTATCCGTCGATCGTACTGGCGATCGCTCTCTCGTGGGTGTGGCCGAATGTCTCGGTGACCGAGGTGCTTATTGGCGGACTGGCGGGGCTGGCGCTGGGAGTCGGCCTGCTCATCGCCTCTTTGCCGTTCGGTAAAGGCGCGTTTGGCATGGGGGACGTCAAGATGATCGCGCTGATCGGCTTCGTCGTCGGGCCGGCTTCGCTGCTCATCGGCGTCTTCGTTGGCAGCGTTGTCGGCGGCTTGATGGCGGCGACGCTGATCGTCGCCCGGCTCAGGAACCGCCGCGACTACATGCCGCACGGGCCTTACCTGGCGATGGGCGCCGTCATCGCCTTGTTCTGGGGCGCGGAGCTCTGGGACATCTACACCGCCTAACACCGCCGCCACTGCCTTGACACCCCGCGTCGCTCGGCGCAATCATGGCGCTTGCCATGACGCAAGACGCCCCGTCCCTACCTATCCTGATCGCCGACTACGATCCGCGCTGGGCGACGATGTACGCCGAGGAAAGCTCGCGCATCCAGACCGTGATCGGCGAATGGCTGCTGGGCATCGAACACGTCGGCAGCACATCGGTGCCCGGGCTCGCCGCCAAGCCGATCGTCGACATGATGCCGGGCCTGCGCAGCCTGGACGACGCGCCACCCGTCATTAGCGCGATGGAAGGGCTTGGCTACCAATACATCGCGGACTACGAGGATGAGCTACCCGAACGCCGCTACTTCGTGCGCCCGCCCGGCCGGGGCTACCGGCACAAGCGGCTCTTTCACGTCCACGCCGTCGAGACGACCAGCGCCTTCTGGCGCCGCCACCTCGCCTTCCGCGACTATCTGCGTACGCACGCTGAGACGGCAGCCGAGTACGCCGCGCTGAAACGCCGCCTGGCCACCGAGTACGGAGCGGACCGCGTAGGTTACACCGAGGCAAAGACTGAGTTCATCACTGGCACCGAAGCTCTGGCGCTGGCGGAAAGGGCCGACTGATGCGGTCGTACGCCTTCAAGCAGGTGGATGTGTTCGCAGGCGCTGGGCTGCGCGGCAACCCGGCTGGCGTAGTAATTGACGCGGACGACCTCTCGGACGAGCAGATGCAGCGCGTCGCCAACTGGATGAACCTCTCCGAGACGACGTTTATCTGCGAGCCGACGCTGAACAGCGGCGCCGACTACCTCCTGCGCATCTTCACGCCACAGCAGGAGTTGCCGTTCGCCGGCCACCCGACCGTAGGCTCCGCGCACGCCTACCTCGAGCACGGCGGTGCGCGCCTCGACCCGGACGTCATGCGGATGGAGTGCGGCGCCGGCGTCCTCACGATCCGCGCTGAGGGCGAGGGCGAGTCGCGATTGATCTTCACGGAGACGCCGGAAGCGAAGCTGGTGCACGAGTACGAGAATTCAGCCGGCGTCATCTCAGAAGCGCTGGGCGTGGAGATCAGCAGCGCCAACCCACCGGCGGCCGTCAGCAACGGCCCGACGTGGACGTTCGTTCACGTGCCGGAGGCCGCGATGATCGCTGCGATGAAGCCGGACATGGCGGCGCTCTCCAGGTTGAGCGAAGAGCACGGGCTCACAGGGCTCGCTGTCTTCGCGCTGACCGGCGAGGACCCGGCGGTGCGCATCCGCTGCTTCGCTCCGTTCTTCGGCGTGCCGGAGGACCCGGTGACCGGCAGCGCCAACGCCTCCCTGCCCGCATACCTGGCACGCTACGGCCTTTTGGACCGCACCGGCCGCTCGTACACGGCCAGCCAGGGCCTGGAGCTGGGCCGCGACGGCCGCGTCCACGTCCGCGTCCGCGACGACGAGCGGGTGGAGATCGGCGGCCAGGCGATAACGGTGGTGGAGGGAGAGATCCGGCTGTGAGCACGACAACGATTCCGGAAGGTGGAACGACATGCCCCAACTGAAGATCCTTGCCGAGGGCCAAGGCGAGTACCTCAAGGTCGACCCGGACGGCTACCGCGAGTACGTGCGCGATCACAAGCAGCGGGCGATGGTCTCGAAGCTGATGTCGGAGAAGGAGGCGGTCGAGAAGTTCGTGGCGAACGGCGACTACCTTGTCTACGAGTGCAACTACCTGCAGCGCGGCCCCTCCTCCCTGATCCGCGAGGTGATCCGGCAGAAGAAAGAGGACCTCTGGCTGGGCGCAAAGTTCACGTGGGTGGCAGCGGCGCTGCTCGTCGGCGCGGGCTGCGTCTCGAAGCTGGACGTCGGCTTCTTCCTCTTCGGCCCCGTCGTCGAGGAGGCGATCCGCGAGGGCCGCGTCAAGGCTTACGAATACTCGAACGTAGTTATGTCGAACAGGATCATGGCCGGCGCCATGGGCCTGCCCTTCATCCCCGTTCGCTCGTTCGGCGGCACCGACGGCTTCCAGTACTCTGGCGCTAAGCTGATCGAGGACCCGTACACGGGGCAGCCGATCACGCTGGTGCCGGCGCTCAACCCCGACGTGGCTCTGATCCACGCCCACCAGGCCGACGTCTACGGCAACGCGCGCATCTTCGGCACCGGCATCTCGCACGTCGAGTCGGCCTACGCCTCGAAGAAGGTCATCATCTCGACCGAGGAGATCGTGGACACGGAGGAGATCAAGCGCGACCCGGCGCGGACGTCGATCCCTTATTACGCCGTCGACGCGGTGGTGCACACGCCGTTCGGGGCCTACCCGGGCGAGATGCAAGGCCGCTACGCCAGCGACATGGGCCACGTGATCGAGGTCGTGGGAGCGACGATGCGCGGCTGGATCCCGCAGTACCTGGACAAGTACGTCTACGGGGTCGCCAGCCACACCGAGATGATGGACAAGCTCGTCGGCTACCAGCGCATCCGCGAGATCACGGGCCGGGCGACGATCAAGGAAGGCTATTCGGTATAGAATGGGCGACGACGTATGACTATGGCCAACCGCGCCCTGATCGTTATCGGCTTGCCGTTCTTGGTGCCCGCCTCCCTTGTGCTGGGTATTTTGCTGGCGCCGGCCGCCGCCTTTCTCTGGCTGACGTTCCGGCCGGCTGTAAGGCTGAACAACGCCTTCGTCGCCGTGGTCTATGCACTGCTCTTCACTGCGGTTCTCAGCGCCTCCATCGCCTGGCCGGTTCTGGCGATCTATCTACTGCCGCTAGGATAGGCAGCGACCTCGGAGGACCTCATGGGCACACCAGCCGCTTACTTCAACGAACGCGAGCACCAGATCTGCCTCGTCGCGCGCATGATCGAGGATGGACACACGTACTGGGTGGCCGGCGGCGGCTCGCCGATGGCGGCGATTCTGCTGGCCAAGAAGCTGCTGGCGCCGGGAGCCGTTTACGTCACGGAGGACGGCGTCGTCAATCCGGAGCCGATGCTGCCGCTGGACCCTCTGATGACGATGGTCAGCTCGCGGGCCTCGTACCGGGCGCTGCAGTGGGGGACGATGAACAGCGTCGGCTTCCAGGCGCAGATCGGGCTCATGGACGTGGGCATCCTGAACACGCTGCAGGTCGACCCTTACGGCAACATCAACTCGACGGCAACTGGCGACTATAACGGCGAGCACCGGCGCTTCGGCGGCCCCGGCGGCGCAGACTCGATCGCGGCGATGTGCTGGAAGACGATCCTGATGACCGATCAACAGGCGCGCAAGTTCGTGCCCCGCGTCGACTTCATCTCGTCGCCCGGCTATCTCGACGGCACGGAGGGCGCCCGCGAGCGCGCTGGCCTGCCCCGCGGCACCGATCCCTGGCGCGTGGTGACGCCGTGGGCCCTGTTCGACTACGAGGACCGCTACATGCGGCTGGCCGGCGTCTCGCCGTTCGTGACGGTGGAGCAGGTGCTGGCGGAGATGTCGTTCGAGCCGAAGATGGCGAAGGAGATCGAGACGCTGGAGACGCCGACGGAAGAAGAGCTGGCGGTGCTGCGCAGCGAGCTGGACCAGCGCGGCCAGATAACGGACGTGGGCAAGCCGATCATCCGCCTGGACGACGGGACGTATCAGTTCGTCGAGGAGGAGCCGGCGGAGTCGAAGGAGAAGGAGACGCCCAGCAGCTGGTAGGCGATGCGGCCTTCGTGGGCTGAGCTCTTCTCGCTTGCATATATCAGGCCTTCCTGATATATTACCGGGCGCGACCAGTCAAGCTAAGAGAGTGAAAGCCCATGCCAAAAGATCACAACGAAGCGGCTGAGATAGCGTCTGCCCTCTCCGACCCGCTGCGGCTTGCAGTCCTGCACCGGCTCATCGAGGGCCCCGCAACCGTCAGCGATATCGTCGAGGCGACCGGCGAAAGCCAACCGAAAGTGTCGAACCACCTCTCGGTCTTGCGGGAACGGAACCTGGTGACCGCGCGGCGATCCGGCCGACAGATCGTGTACCGCCTACGGAATCCTTCCGTCGCGCAGGTGGTTGAGTCGCTCCTGGCGCTGACCGGTCCGGCGAAGGGCCGGCCTGCAGCCGAGACGCCGATGGCGCTGGCGCGTACTTGCTATGACCACCTCGCTGGTAGGCTCGGCGTCGCTCTGCTCGACGCGCTCGTCGCGCGAGGTGCGCTGAAGGCGACGCCGGGGGCGAACGGCGATCTAGCGCTGGCCCGAGATACAGCCAAGGTGTTCGCTGATCTCGGAGTCGATACTGAGCAGCCAGCACGCAGCCGCCGGCGACACGCTTTCGCTTGCCTCGACTGGACGGAAAGGCGGCCACATCTCGGAGGCGCGCTGGGTGCGGCTCTGCTACAACGGGTGGTCGACGGAGGCTGGATCGTGCGAGACGCGACCA
>CBDTZZ010000057.1:0-6429 GCA_965365035.1 uncultured bacterium
CCCACTCGTCGCGCTGATCACGAAGCGATCGGTCGAGGAGTTGTCGCTGGCGCCGGGGTCGACGGCTGTCGCCACGTTGAAGGCGACGGCGGTGCATTTGATCCGGAGACAGGAGACAGGAGACAGGTGACGGGTGGGTCTGGCAACGGATTCTTCTAACGGATGAACGGATCGCGCCGCAACGCTGAATCCGATTATCCGTTCCCTATCCGCTGACAGCAGGCGGGTTCCCTGCCTCTACCGCCGGGGTAGATTCTCGAGGAGATCGAGGTCGTTGCTGATGATGCCGTCGACGCCCTGTTCGATGTGCTGACGGGCGGCGTCCGGGTCATCGATCGTCCAGACGTAGACGTTGACGCCGTTCCGCTCCAGGACGCGGGCCTTTTCGTCGTCGATGAAGTGTTGGGAGATGCAGACCTGGCGCACCCGCTCGTCCTTCTTCATCTTGCGGAGGAAGCTCTCCCACTGATGCGGCTTTTCTAGCGAGTAGCGCACTTCGATATCGTCTTCGGCGCGGCGGAGGGCGTTGAGGATCGCGTACGTCTGGCCGCAGACGACGGCCCACGATGACGCTTGGTGCTCGCGCACGCGGCGGGCGATCGCCTCGGCGAAGTCCGCGCTGCGGCCACCCTTGTAGCGCCCTTTAACGTCGAGCAGGAGGCGCTTTCGGCCGCCGACGATGCGGAGCAGTTCGTCCAGCTTGAGGGGGTTGATGTCAGGCCACACCCAGTAGCCAGGCCAGACGGGAAACGCCGGCCGCGGCAGGGGATGCCCAGGCATCTTCTTGTCCGCGAGGAGAGGCAGTGGGTTGAGACGACGGGCGTGATGGACGTAGACGTCGCCGCCGCGATACCAGATGTCGACCTCAATCATGTCGATGTCGGCGGCGAGAGCACGGCGGAGGGCGGCGCGGCTGTTGCCGTAAGCGTGCGCGATGCGGACCGGCTGAGGTGGCGCCATCGTCTAGGCGCTGGAGAGACGGCGCACTTCTTGGGCGCGCTGATTGTACTGCGCCGCGGCGAGCTCCAGGACCTGGCGCAGCGTGTAGCTGCCGAGCTCCGGGTCTTCGGCCTTCTTTTCCAGGTCGGGCGGCACGAGGTCGTGGAGGAGCGTGCTGAAGCTGCGATGCGCCACCTGAAACGCCATGACCCCCTCTCGAAGCGAGCCGAGATCGGCACGAACGAGGTCCGGCGGCTGCGGCAAGTTCAGTGCGCGAGAAGCGAGACGGGCGAAGTAGAAGTTGACGTCGTCCACCGTGCGTTCGATCACCCGCTTGATCGACTCGCCGTCGCTATCAGCGACGGCGAACGACTCGTGATCGCTGGACTCAAGCACCTCCACGAGGGCAAGGCGCGCGCCATCGAGGCGTTGCAGGAGGTCGTCGGTCTCGGTCTTCTGTGCTTGCTCTTCAGTCATCGCTAGTCCAGTGGCTGCCGTGAGGAGTAGCCGGTGTTCAGTTCGTGCCAGAAGGCGACATGCTCTTCGCCGAGCTTCCAGCAGAGGTAGATCTCGCGGCCGTCGCGCTCGCCGCGAAAGTCGATCAGACCCATCTCCAAATCCTTAACCTCGACACCGAGGCGAGTGACGCGCTCAATCAGGGCGTTGATCTCGGCACCGCTGCTTTGCAGGGCCCGGGAGAGACGCGACATTTCGATATCGAGGCTGTGTCCGTTCGCCTTCAGTGTACTCTGCAGGTCGTTGACGGCAGAGCGCGTCTCGTCGTTCTGGCGCTTGAGATCGCGGAGCTGCAAGAGGCGTGGTGCGATCTCCGGGAGGAGGGCGTCTGCCTCTTCGCGGCTGAAGCGGCGCGGCATGGCAGGGACAGTATGCCACAAGGGGCCGGCGAGAGGTGCGAGCGCGAAGAAGGGGCGACATAAGCCGCCCCTTCGTTCTTGCGTCGTGATAGATGCTAGCCGGCTTTGACCTTCTTCACCTCTTCGAGGAACAGCGGCATGAACTCTTTCCAGTCGTGGACGACGGCCCAGCGCGATGCCTTGAAGATGCTGGCGTCGGCGTCTTTATTGACGGAGGCGATGTTCTTGACGCTGGAGATGCCAGCCATGTGCTGGCTGGCGCCGGAGATGCCGACGGCGATGTAGAGATCCGGCGTCACCATCTTGCCGGTGAGGCCGACCTGCGCGGCGACGGGGTACCAGCCAAGGTCGCAGACGGCTCTGCTGGCGCCGACTGCGCCGCCGAGGACGCCTGCCAACTCTTCCAGCTGCTGGAACGCTTCCGGGCCGCCGAGGCCGCGGCCGCCGCTGACGATGACGGTAGCATCCTCGAGGCGAATGCCCGTGGACTCTGGCTTGGTGCGGCCGGTGATGGTGGTGCGCACCTGGTCGGCGGAGACGCCGGCGTCCTGCTTTACGACTTCGGCCGAGCCGGACGCGGCGGGAGCGTCGAGGGCCTTGACGCGCACCGTGGCGATCTGCGGCGTGCCGTTGATCGTGTATTTCGCGCGGGCTGCCCCACCGTAGGCCGGTCGTTCGGCCAGGAGCTTGTCGCCGTCCATCGAGAGCGCCACGCAGTCCATCGCGACGGCGGTGCCGAAGCGCTGGGCGAGACGTGGCGCCAGATCGCGGCCGACCATCGTCTGTCCAAGGAGGATCACCGCGGGGTCGACCTCTTTGGCGATGCGCTCGAGGACGGGCAGGTAAGCGTCGCCCTGGTAGTCCTTGAGGATCGGGTCGTCGACGACGATCACTTTCTCCGCGCCGTACTGGCCGGCCTCTTCGGCAACTCCCTCGACGCCGGAGCCGAGCAGGGCACAGGTGACGGGCCCGCCAAGGGCGGCGGCGGCGCCGCTCAGCTCGGCTGTGATGCCGGCGAGCTGGCCGTCTTCAGTTGCTTCTCCTAGTATCAGTACTCCGTTAGGCATGTTCATCAACTCCTAGATGAGCTTGGCGTCGCTCAGGCGCTGGGCCAGGGTAGCGGCCTTCTCCTGGGCGGTCTCGCCTTCGATTACCTCGGTCTCGACGGAAGTGTCCGGGACGTAGAGGGCCTCGAGGTTGACGCGGTTCTGCGGCGCGGAGATCCCCAGGTCGGCGAGGGTCCAGGCCTTCACTTCTTTCTTGGCCGCCTGCATGATCTGGCGTAGCTGCGGGTAGCGCGGCTCGCCCAGCTCGTTGCTGACGGTAACGACGCATGGCGTCGGTGCCTCGACGGTTTCGAAGCCGTCGAGCAGCACGCGTTCGACGGTGACCTTGTCCCCGGCGTAGTCGACCTGCTTGGCGATCGTGACGATCGGGATGCCGAGGATTTCGGCGACTGTAGAGCCGACGACGCCCATGTCCCAGTCGACCGACTGGCGGCCGGTGAGAATGAGATCGTAGTCGCCGAGCTTCTGGACGGTGGCGGCGAGTGTCTCGGCTGTGGCCCAGTGGTCGGCGTCGTTGACGGCGGGGTCGTTGATGTGGACGCCTTCGTCGACGCCCATCGCCAGGCAGTGCTTTATCGTGTCCCGGAACTGGTCCGGGCCAAGGCTGACCACCGTGATCGTCGAATCTGGGTGGTCGTCCTTGATGCGCAGAGCGGCCTCAACGGCGATCGTGTCGAACTGGCTGGGGACGGGTTGCACGCCGGGCGCCGGAATGACCTTGTTCGCGGCCTCGTCTACCTTGAACTGCGAGGCGGGCGTCTCAGGGTCCGGCACCTGCTTGGCGAAACAGATGATGTGGGGCATAAGCCTCCTCCTGGCCGTTTAACTGTGTCTGGGGCGAATAGACAGGGTCTGGGAGTATGTGAAATTTATCACTCGGCGCAACAGTATAGCACCCGTCTGGCTGGAGCAAGGTCGGACGGATGTGCAGAGTGCGCCTGGCGCTCGACTCAGGTGGGGTCATATGCCCGCAGGTGTAGGAGGCCGTCCTCGCCTCGCTCAAGCAGCGGCGCGACGTTGGAAACGTCGAGCCGGGCGCAGTACGCCACGTCTTCGCCGAGACCCACGTCGATCAGCTCCTGCGAGTGGTAGGCGGAGCGGACGGCCGCCGCGATGTCACCAGAAGCGACGGTGAAAGCGTCGCGGGCGAAGATCGCGGCGTCGGACGCTTGTAGCGCTGGGTCCTGAGCGAGAGCGGCGTCGGCTATCGCGCCGGCACCGAGCGCGTCCTCAAGCACGAAGGAACCGCCACCGTGGGCCGCCGAAGCGACGACGGCCACGCCCAGGCCGCGCCGGCGCGCGACGTCGATGGCGGCGCGAGCGACGGCGGTGCGGTTGAGGAGCGCACCGACGAGTACGGCGGGCGAGTCGGCGGCGACGGCGGCGAGAACGCGCGTGCCGTTGGCCGTGGCGAGAATCGCCGAGCGGCCCGAGAGATCGAGGCGCGAAAACTCGGACGGCGAGTTTCCATAGTCGAAGCCGTGCGGGGGCAGGCCGTGCTCCTCGCCGCATAGAAGGTGGCCCGGCAGGCCGGCGTGCAATTGGCGGGCCCGCTCGATGGTTGGTGCGGCGACGACGGAGGAGCAGCCGCGCTCTAGTAGCGTGACGATGCTGGAGGAGGCGCGCAGGACATCGACGATGACGCAGACGTTCTTGGCGGCGTCGAAGCGCTGGCCGGGAAGAAGGGCGACGTCGATGCGCCCTGCGGAGCCGCTGGAAATTTCTTGACCCATGAGATGCGACTTTATAATATGCCGCTAAGCGGTAGAGCAGTAGAATCAGCGGCGCCGGCGAAGTGCCCTCGGGGAACCGGACAGCTTCCGTACATTCGACAAGGAGCGGGGTCGCGCATGTTCGTTGAGAAGCTCCAGGCAGCGCAGCAGAAGAACCAGAGCTTCCTCTGCGTTGGCCTCGATCCTGATCCGGCGCTGATGCCCCATCAGGACGTGGCGTCCTTCCTCCACGAGATCGTCGAAGCGACCAAGGACCTCGTCTGCGCCTACAAGCCGAACATGGCCTTCTTCGAAGCGCTGGGCGTGGGCGGCATGCAGACGCTTCTGGAGTCGCTACGAGGTGTGCCTGCCCACATTCCGATCATCGCCGACGCCAAGCGCGGCGACATCGGCAACACGGCCCGCTTTTACGCCAGGGCGCTGTTCGAGACGTACGATTTCGACGCCGCGACGGTAAACGCCTACGGTGGACGCGACGCCGTGCAGCCGTTTACCGAATACCGGGAGCGCGGTGTGTTCATCTGGTGTCGCAGCTCCAACCCGGGCGCCGCCGACGTGCAGGACGTGCCGTTGGATGGTGGTGGGGCGTTGTACGAGCAGGTCGCTCGTCTCTCACGCGATTGGAACGAGCACGGCAACGTGGGCCTGGTAACCGGGGCCACCTGGCCCGAGCAGATTGCCCGTGTGCGTGAGATCTGCCCGGATCAGGTGCTGTTGGTGCCGGGCGTCGGCGCGCAGGAGGGCGAGCTGGAAGCGGCCGCCGGCGCGGCCTTCGACTCGCGCGGGGAAGGGGCCATCATCAGCGCCTCACGTGGCGTGCTCTATGCCTCGCGCAGCGGCGATTACGTTGGCAACGCGCGGCGGGCGGCGGAGGCTCTGCGCGGCCGCATCAACCGGGCCCGCGACGCTCTGCTGGCCAGGAACTAGCGCCATGGTGCTTGAGGTGCGCTTGGGCGACCAAGTGCGCCTGCGGAAGCAGCACCCTTGCGGCGGCTACGACTGGGAAGTCGTGCGCCTGGGGGCGGATATCGGCATTCGCTGCCTCGGTTGCCAGCGGCGGGTGCTCCTTGAACGCAGCACGTTCGAGAAGCGCGTGAAGACTTTCCTCGTAAGAGGTCCGGCGGAGGATTCCGCTGGGGAATAACGTCCTTACGGAGCCAGAAGTGCAAGAGGTCGTGCGCCCGGGCGCGCTGTTGGCGGACCGGCGCTTCCTCAGCCTCTGGCTAAGTCAGGGCATCGCGCAGACGGCGCAGAACGCGCTGCTGTTCAGCCTTCTGGTCGTCATCCTCAACATCACCAACTCCTCGATTCACACCAGCATCCTCGTTTTCTGCTTCATCCTGCCGTCGATCCCACTGGGCTTCGCCGTCGGCGTGATCCTGGACCGCGTTGACAAGGGGCCGGTGCTCGTGGTCACCAACTTGCTGCGGGCGGCTGGGTGTATTCTGTTCTTCTTCTTCCACGCTGAGGCGTGGGGCATCTACGTGATCTCCGTGGGTATCGCTACCGCGGGTCTCTTCTTCAACCCCGCCGTCGTATCGTTAATCCCCTCCATTGTCTCGCGGGAGAAGCTGGTGGCGGCGAACAGCCTATACAACCTGACGTTGACGGGTGCGCAGCTGCTCGGCATCGTCTTCCTGGCGCCGATTCTGCTGAAGAGCCTGGGGCCGGAGGGCATGTTCCTGGCTTCCGCGGTGCTGTTCATGATCGCGGCGATCTTCGCGGCGCGGGTCAACGTTTGGCATGACACGGAGAAGCCCGAGCCCAGGCAGGGGGCAGACTTCGCCAACATACCGACGGAGTTCCGGGAGAGCT
>CBDTZZ010000058.1:0-6245 GCA_965365035.1 uncultured bacterium
CCGCTACCCACGTTCACCGCATCGTCCGCGACGTGCAGCAGCGCGGCCGCCGCGCCGGCGTCTGCCTCAACCCCGGAACGTCCGAAACCGTCCTCGACGCTTTGCTGCCAGACCTGGATCAGGTGATGGTGATGGCTGTGAACCCCGGCGCCTCCGGCCAGCCGTTCATCGCCTCGGTGCTGGGCAAGGTCGAACGCCTGCGCAAGACGATCGAAGAGGGTGACTACCGTGCGGAGATCGAGATCGACGGTGGTGTGACGGTGGAGAACGCGCCCCGCTGCGTGGCCGCCGGCGCAGATGTTCTAGTGGCTGCCAGCGCCGTCTTCAACGACCGCGCGTCAATCGGCGACAACATACGGGCGCTTCGGGAATCAGTAGGGGCGCTGCAGACGTAGTTTCGGGCGCAGGTGTGTTGCTAGGCGCTGCTCTTCGTCATCCGGCTGTTCTTCGTCGTGGTCCGGATGCAGCGCGTGCAGATCTTGAGGCGAATGGGCACGCCGCCAATGATGAACGTCTTGTTCTGAATGTTCACCTTGAACTTGCGGTTCGTCCGCGGCGCCTTTCGTTCCCAGCGTCCGGAGTGTTGGTGACGTATATTGCGGCCGAAGCCTGTCTTTTTTCCACAAACCTGACACTTGGCCATAAGTTACAATCCCTTTACGAGGAAAACGGGCGCTGTTAGAATTGCGCCCGCCATATGGTAGCATTCGCCGTTTTCCCAATCAACACGGACCTACCCTCCGCCAGTGGGCGAATCTGCTCAGCCTCACATGACTAATACCAATCTCGCGGCCCTCTCCGGCTCCGACCTCAGGGAGATGTTTCGCGCCGCCGCGCGCTGGCTTGAGCTGAACAAGGAGCAGGTCAACGCGATCAACGTCTTCCCCGTACCCGACGGTGATACCGGCACGAACATGCACCTAACGATGCGGAGCACGATGGAGGAGGCCGACCGCCGCCAGGATTCGGCGGCTGGCGCCGTCCTTGGCGCGATGTCGCACGGTGCGCTCATGGGTGCGCGCGGTAACTCCGGCGTCATCCTCTCGCAGATCGTGCGTGGTCTGGCGCTGGCTGTTGAAGGCGTGGCCGTGCTCGACGCGAAGGCGTTGGCAGCCGGTCTCCAGCAGGGCTCGGACACGGCCTACAAAGCCGTCAACGAGCCGGCAGAGGGCACGATCCTCACCGTGATCCGCGATGTGGCCTCTGCCGCTGGCGAAAACTCCAACGACGACGTGACGGCTCTGATGGCGGCCGTCGTGGACGCCGCCCGCGACAGCGTGGCCCGCACGCCGGACCTGTTGCCGGTCCTCGCCGAGGCGGGCGTCGTCGACGCCGGCGGTCAGGGCCTTTTCGTGCTCTTCGAGGGGATGCTGCGGCATCTGCGTGGAGAGGCGATCGAGGGCGAATCAGCGGCCGGCGGCAGCCTGGAGAAGGAGTTCCTGGCCGTCGTCGAGCAGCACCATCAAGCCGAGGAGTCGCCGTACGGCTACTGCACCGAAGTCCTGATCGAGGGCCAGGCTCTGCCCGTCGACGATCTGCGCGAACGCGTGCTCGCCATGGGTGACTCCGTGCTGGTAGTCGGCGACGAGAGCCTCCTTCGTGTCCATGTTCACACGGACGACCCCGGCGGCTTGCTGGCGCTGGGCACGGGCGCGGGCAGCCTTGTGCAGGTGAAGGTGGACAACATACGTCACCAGGCCGAGCGTTTCGTCGAGCGGCATCAGGATCGGGACGCGCCGGCCGCCACGGCATCGGTGCCGAAGTCCCAGATCTCGTTCATCGCCGTCGCTTCCGGCGAAGGTCTCGCCGATCTCTTTCGCGACTTCGGCTGCTCGCAGGTTGTCTCCGGCGGGCCGACGATGAATCCGAGCACGGGCGATATCCTGACTGCCATCGAATCCTGCCCTACGGACGAAGTGCTCGTCCTGCCGAACGACAAGAACATCATCATGGCGGCGAACCAGGCTGCTGAGGCCGCACAGAAGCAAGTTGTCGTCGTGCCTTCGCGGTCGGTGCCACAGGGCATAATGGCGCTCCTGGCGGTGAACCCCGAGCAAGGCCTCGCCGAAAACGCTCGTGCCATGGAAGACGCTCTCGGGGACGTTTGCACGATCGAGATCACCACCGCTGTCCGTTCGACCGAGATCGGCGGCGTTACGGTGAAGGAAGGTCAGACGATCGCCGTCGTCGATGACGAACTAAAGGTGGCGTCCAGCTCGCCGCAAGAAGCGTTGGACGCCGCTCTCGACGACCTGACCGGCGGGTCGACGAGCCTGATCACGCTCTACTACGGCGCCGACGCGACGAGCGAACAGGCGCAGGCCACGGCTGACCATCTGCGCGAACGTTACGCCGGCCACGAGGTTGAAGTCGCTGCGGGCGGCCAGCCGCACTACCTGTACATAGTCTCGCTGGAGTAGAGGGCAGGGCGCGCCCAAGACATCTCGCGCGCTGTTATACTGTCCGGTCAGGAGGTACTTCACTTGACAGTTCGCATCGTCACCGACAGCACCTCGGACATGCCAGCAGAGATGGCACAAGAACTGGGGATTCCCGTAGTTCCCTTGAGCGTCGTCTTCGGCGAAGAAACGCTCAAGGAAGGAAGCGAGATCAGCCACGATGTCTTCTACGAGAGGCTGGCTCACTCCAAGGACTTGCCGACGACGTCTTCACCATCTGTCGGCGATTTCCTGGACACGTACCGCGAAGTCCTAAAGGAGACCGACGAGATCATCTCCATCCACCTCTCGTCCAAGCTCTCCGCTACCTACAGCGCCGCCACGCAGGCGGCCGCCATCCTGGCCGACGAGGGCGCGAAAATAGAGGTAGTCGACTCGCTGACTGTCTCGATGGGCATGACATTCATGTGCCAGGCCGCCGCGAAGGCTGCCGCTGAGGGCTCGACCCTGGAAGAGATTCGCAACATTCTCGACGAGATGAGCCCGCGTATCTCCGTTTACGTTGTCCTCAACACGCTGGAATACGTGCGCCGTGGCGGCCGCATCGGCCGGGCGCGTGCTTTCCTCGGCACCATGCTTCGCGTCAAGCCGATCCTTTCGTTCGATGGCGGTGAGGTGCATCCCGAAGAGCGCGTGCGAACGCGCTCCCTCGCACTCGACCGCCTCTTCCAGATGGTGACGTCGAATCCCAAGATCGATGAAGTCGGCGTCGCATACTCGATCAACGCTGAGGAGGCAGAGGGGCTGAGGCAGCGCCTATCGGAAGCGCTGGAGATGGACGTGCAGATGACCCGGATCGGTGCGGTCGCCGGCGTTCACGGAGGGCCCGGCGTCCTCGGGGTCGGGTTCCTGCGAGGGGAGTAACGGCAGTTGGCGGGGTCCTACGATGGACTTCGTAGAGTACTGGCGCTGGAGCGCGATAAGAAGTTCAGCGACAGCGCAGTAGTCGGTGGACTGGACGAATACCTCCTCCGGTTTACCAGCGAAGCGAAGATCGACACCTCGCACCCGATATCTCGCACCCTGCAGCAGCTCCCACCGGGCGGCTACCGCGCCCTTCACCCGATCCAGCGGCAGCGCGTCGTTGATGAACTGCTGCGTTCGGCGGACAACGGCGCGCAACGTGAAGCCGCCAAGCATCCCACCGAAGAGCTGGTGCCTCCGCCTGAAAAGCCGTCGCCCGCACGGAAACCGGCCTCGCGCCCGAAGGCCCCTGCAAAGCCTGAAGGGAAGCCGGTTCCCGGTCTGACCCTCGATTCGCCCGTGTCGGCCCTGGGCCCGACTGGTCCAGACGTGAAGCGGCTGCAAAAGATCGGCATTGAGACGGTTCGCGATCTCCTCTACCATTTCCCGAAGCGCTACCACGACTACTCCGAGGTGCGTCCTATCGCCGGCCTGGCATACGGCGAAGAGCAGACGGTGATCGCCGAGGTGCGGTCCGCCAAAGCGGTCATGATCGGCCGCAAACGCCGCGGCGCCGAAGCCATCGTCGGCGACGACTCGGGCACGATTCGCATCCTCTGGTTCGGACAGCCGTGGGTAGCCAAGCGGCTGAAGACCGGAATGAAGGTCGCGCTCAGCGGCAAGATCGGCTCGTTCAAGGGCCGCATGCAGATGCAAAACCCAGAAATCGAATCGCTGGACGACGAGGCGATCTTCACGCGCCGCTTCGTACCCGGCTATCGCAGCACTGACGGCCTCTACATGAAGACGCTGCGTGACCTCGTGCGCCTGGCCGTCGATTCCTGCGCCGCGGACGTCCCGGAGACGCTCCCGGACGACGTACGCAAGCGCCACGGCCTGATGGGAGCGCCCGATGCCTTGCGCCAGATACACGCCCCGGAATCGCTTGACGAAGCGGACGCCGCGAGGCAGCGCTTCGCCTTTGAAGAGCTGCTCTGGATCGAGATCGGCGTCGTCCGCCGCCGCCGCGAGTGGCAGGTCGCGGGAGGCGCTCCTGTACTCGCGCTCGACGCCGCCGCGCTCAGCAGCTTCACCAAGTCGCTGCCCTTCGAGCTCACGAATGCGCAGCATAAGGCGATAGACGAAGTGCTGGCGGACATCGCCGATTCAACACCGATGACCCGCCTGCTGGAGGGAGACGTCGGTAGCGGTAAGACGGTCGTTGCCGCCGCCGCCTTGCTCGCCGCAGTCGCCGCAGGCAAGCAGAGCGCCATCCTGGCCCCCACCGAGATCCTGGCCGAGCAGCACATGCGCACTCTCACCGGCATCCTCGACCCGGAGCACACCACCGGCGAAGCAGACGGCCCATGGTTCCGGGAGTCCGGCGACGGCTTTCTCGTATTGCGGCCGCCGTACCTGGAACAGCCGGTGCGCCTCGCCCTCCTCATCGGCAGCCTGAAGGCGTCCGACAAGGCCGCCGTGCAAGAGGCGATCGTCCGCGGCGAGGTGGACATCGCCGTCGGCACGCACGCCCTTCTGCAGGAGTCAGTCGAGTTCGCCGATCTGGGCCTTGCCGTAATCGATGAGCAGCACCGCTTCGGCGTCGAACAGCGCTCCACCCTGCGTGAGAAGGGCGGCAGTCCGCACGTGCTCGTCATGACGGCGACGCCGATCCCGCGGACGCTGGCTCTCACTGTCTACGGCGATCTCGACATAACCGTGCTCAACGAGATGCCGCCGGGACGCCCGCCGGTGAAGACGTACTTCGTGCCGCCGCGCCGCCGCGATGAAGCTTCCCGCTTCATCCGCAAGAAGGTCGAAGAAGGGCGCCAGGCGTTCGTCATCTGTCCGCTGGTTGAGGAGTCGGCAGCGATCGAGGCGAAGGCGGCGGTGCAGGAGTACGAGCGTCTGAGGCGGGACGAGTTTCCCGATCTGCGCCTCGGCCTGCTGCACGGCCGTATGCCCGGCGGCGATAAAGAGGCCACGATGCGCGCTTTCCGCGACCACGAACTCGACATTCTCGTCTCGACGTCAGTCGTCGAAGTCGGAGTCGATGTGCCGAACGCGACCGTGATTCTGATCGAGGGCGCGGACCGCTTCGGACTCTCACAGCTGCACCAGTTCCGCGGCCGCGTACGCCGCAGCGAAGAGCAGGCCTACTGCTTCCTCCTCTCCGACACGCAGTCCGAGGAGGCGATGGAGCGCCTACAGATCATGGAGACGACGGAGAGCGGCTTCGAACTGTCTGAGCACGACCTGCGCCTGCGCGGCCCTGGCGAGTACTTCGGCAAGCGTCAGTCCGGCCTGCCCGACCTGCAAGTCGCCAGGCTCACGGACGTCGAGCTGATCGAGGAAGCCCGGCGCGAGGCAACACGCATTCTCGATGAGGATCCGGAGCTGGCAGACCCGTCGCACGCCGCGCTGCGCGAGAACGTGAGCAGGCTGTGGGACCGGCTCACGTCGGACGTGTCGTAGGGGGCGCGTAGCGCTAGCGGCGCGCCTGGGCTAGAATTCCCTCGTGAAGCGTCCGCCTCAGGCGGGCGTTCGCGTTTTGAAGCCATGATCAAGAACGAGATCGGGCAGCTGGTTCAGGCCGCCGTACGCAAGGCTCAGGAGGCAGGCGACCTGCCTGCCGCCGCCATCCCCGACGCCCCCATCGAGCGGCCGCAGCGGCCAGAGCACGGCGATTACGGTACAGGCCTCGCCATGCGCATGGCCCGCGCCGCCCAGATGAGCCCGCTCGACATCGCCAAGATGATCGCCAAGCACATCGATGACGATGCGCAGAACGGCGTCTTTGCCGCGGTCGATGTGGCGCCGCCGGGCTTCATCAACTTCCGCCTCTCCAGGGACTGGCTCGCCGCGCAAGTGGACGCGATCCTC
>CBDTZZ010000059.1:0-6242 GCA_965365035.1 uncultured bacterium
AGCTCTTCGGCGCTGCCGGCCGGCCGCGAGCCGATGCCGACGGCGAGGGCCTCTGCGTGCGCCAAGGCACGGTCTGCGCTGAACGCTGTATCGGTGTCGTCTGCAATTGCTGCGGTGCTGCCAGATGGTGCCGCTGTCGGCGAAGGTGACGGCGTGGGGTCCGGATCGCTGCCGCTCCCGCAGGCGATGGCCACCGCGAGGCAAGCGATCGTGGGAAGCAGTAGAAGACGGGCGGGCAATCGAATCGCCGGTCTAACGGCCGCGCCAGCGGTCCCAGAAGGAACGCCCTGAGCCGCGGTCTTCGAGGTCAAGGGGTTGGTCTCGCCAGTACCTTTGGGCCGGTGGTTTGGTCTGGCGGCGGAGAGACATAGCAAAGGCGGCGATGAAGAGTCCAAGGCCGGCGAGACCGACCCAGGTCCAGAAGTCCGAGAAGCCGTTGAGCCAAGCGATGACGATGATGACGATCGCGGCGAGAAGCACATGTCCGGCGGAGATGCGCGGCAGTTTGAGTCCGGAGAGGCGGCGACTGACGGCGCGAAACGGCGCCGAAGCGAAATCGCTGATGCGGCGGCTGAGGGGGCGCGGCGGCGGGAACTTCTCGATGTTGGCGAGAAGCTCATCGACCTCCTGCTGGATGCGGTCTGACCGGTCAGGCATGGGAATTCGTCGACGTGTTCTCCTGCTTTCATCTTATGCTGCCTCTAGATACGCGTCCAGAACGGAAACGGGATCGCTGGTGGCTTTTGGCGCGCGCGGTGGGCATAATGAGCGCTAACTTTCGGGAGGGTGCGACTTTGGATTGGCGAGAAGACTACAAGCGCAGGCTCTGCAGCGCCGATGAGGCGATGGCGGAGGTGCAGGGCGGAAACCTGGTGGCGATACCGATCGCCGGGCCGCGGACGCTGCAGGCGGCGCTTTTCCGCCGCTGCCAGGACGCGGGCGAGATCGAGCTGCGGCTCTCCGCCCCACTGACGGACCCAGGCTGGCTCCGACCCGGCAGCGACCTCTTCCGCGTCGAGTTCGAGCTGTTCATCAGCGACTACGGCCGCTCGGCAACTGACGAGGGCATAGCCACCTACCTGCCGAACCTGTTTTCTTTGAACTTCAAAGGCCAAGAGGAAGGCCGTGAGGAATGGCGTGACGTCGATGTCTTCCTGACCTCCGTGACGCCGCCGGACGACGACGGATACGTGCAGTTCGGCGCCCACAACTGGAACAAGCGCCTCTACGTTCGCCACGCCAGGAAGACCATCGCCGAGGTTGATCCCGGCCTGCGCCCTGTGTTCGGAGAGAACAAGGTGCACGTCAGCGAGATCACGCGCTTCGTCGAGGTGCCTCAGGTCGATATCACACAGCCGATGGTCGATCGCTGGCTGGATCGCGTCGAGGACGAAGGACTGAGAGCCGAGTACAAGGCGATCGTCGATGATCTGGGAGGCGATCTCGATCGTCTGGTTCTGATCGGGCCGGCGATGACGCGGCTGGCGCCGATGCAGGTTCGCCAGACGCTCGGTTTAGCGGAGCCGCCCGAGGACGCGAGAGTGATCGCCGGTCACGTTTCGGAGGTGCTCCCGGACGGCGCCACGATCCAGATCGGCGTCGGCGAGCCCGGGAGGTACCTGGCTCATGCCGGCGCCTTCGACGACAAGCACGACCTGGGCCTGCACACGGAGATGGTCTCGCCGGGGATCGCGCAGCTGGTCGAGGCCGGCGTCATCAACGGCGCTCGCAAGCAGGTGCACCGGGGAAAGGCGGTCGCGGTGGCCTGGTCCGGATCGGACTCGGAGGGCTTGAAGATCGTGACCAACAACCCAAAGTTCGAGTGCTACGACCCTGACTACTTGATGGGCCTAAGCTTGATGTCCCAGAACGAGAACTTCCACGCCATCAATAACGCCCTCTCCATCGACCTCGTCGGCCAGATCAACGCCGAGACCGTGTTCGGCTCGCGGCTGATCAACGGCACTGGCGGCCAGCCGGAGGCGCACATCGCCGCGGTTCTCTCGAAGGGTGGCCGGGCTATCACGCTGCTGCCGTCGACGGCAATGAACGGCGCGGTCTCGCGCGTGGTCGCTGAGCACGAGGCGGGTTCGATCGTCACGATCCCACGCTACTTCGCCGATACCGTGATTACGGAGCATGGTGTAGCCCGCCTCTGGGGCAAGAACCACCGCCAGCGCGCCGAGGAGCTGATCGCCGTCGCGCACCCGGACTTCCGCGCCGACCTTCGCCGCGAAGCCCAGCGGTTGTGAGGCGACGTAGGGTCGCCGACCGGTCCGCTCCGCTATACTGACGGCCATGGAGCTTGGTGCGCACGTACGAACGGCGGGTGGCGTCGACAAGGCGGTTGACCGCGCGGAAGAGATGGGCGCGGAGACGATCCAGGTGTTCAGCGGGGCGCCCCAGGCCTGGCGCCGAAAGAACTACAAGAAAGAGGAAGTAGAAGCGTTCAAGGCGCGGCTGAAGGAGACGGGCATTGGGCCGGTGTTCATCCACGGCCTCTACCTGATGAACTTCGGGACCGATAACCCGGAGCTGCTCAAGAAGTCGCAAGAGGCGCTCATCGCGGAGATGAATTCAGCGTCTCTGATCGGCGCGCGCGGTGTGATCTTCCACCTCGGGAGCCACAAGGGCGCTGGCTACGAGGCCCGCGTCGGCCAGGTGATCGATCAGTGCCGTCAGGTGCTGGAATCGACGCCGGACGACGCCTGGCTGATCCTCGAGAACGCCGCGGGCCAGGGCGGCGCCATCGGCTCCAAGTTCGCGGAGCTAGGCCGCATCGCCAAGGAGGTGGGCAGCGATCGGGTCAAAGTCTGCCTCGACACGCAGCACACGTTCGCCGCGGGCTACGACGTGAAGACGCGCAAAGGCCTGGACGCCACGATGGCGGAGTTCGACAAGGACATCGGCCTCGACCGGCTCGCCGCCGTGCACGCGAACGACTCGAAGATTGAGCTTGGGGGCGGCCGGGACCGGCACGAGAACATCGGCGAAGGGTTCATCGGCCGCGACGGCTTCGAGAACCTGCTCTCCCACTCTGCGTTCGCCGACGTACCGTTCCTGCTTTAAGTGCCGGGGTTCGACGACAGCGGCCCGGACAAGGCGAACGTCGACATCCTCAAAGAGTTGCGCGCCGCGGCGAACGGCTAGCCGACGGGCAGGCTTGCGGAGTAGATCTCGGCCAGGGTGTCGATGAACGCCTGCACCGCTCGGGAACGCTTGCGGTTGCGCCGGTACTGCAGCGCGATCCGCCGGCGGATCGGCTCAATGTCCGACAGGCCGACCTGAACCAGCGCGCCGGTCTCTAGCTCCCGCCGGATCGTCACCTCGGGTACGAGTGCGACGCCAAGACCCTCTTCGACCATGCGCTTGGTCGCCTCGAGTGAGTCGAGTTCCATGGCGACGTTGGGGATGACGTTCGCCTTGCGGAAGAGGTCGTGGATCAGGCCGTAGTAGGAAGAGCCGCGGTCGAAGAGCACGATCGGTTCGCCGGCGACCTCGGCGATCGTCGCCTTGCCGGACGCCGCGAACGCGTGATCGGGGTGAGCAACCAGGACGATCTCGTCGTCGTAAAGGGGGATGCTCTCTGTGTCCGGGTGAGAGAGCGTGCGCAGGAGGCCGACCTGCACTTCGTCGGCGAGGAGCATGTTCAGGACCTGCTCCGAACGGCCGGTGCGAACGACAACGTCGACGAGCGGATACTCGCCGCAGAAGCGGTTGAGGATCGTCGGCAGGACGTAAGTTGATATCGTGATCGCTGAGCCGAGGCGGAGGGAGCCGAGCTGAACGTTGCGTACCTCCTCAACGGCGTCGCGGCCCTCTTGTAGCTGCTGGAGGATGTGCTCGACGTAGGGGAGGAAGACGTGGCCGGCATCGGTCAAACGCACACCGCGACCGCCTCGCTCGAACAGCTCCTCGCCCAGCTCGCGTTCCAGCGCCTGAATACGCGCAGTGATGGACGGCTGCGTCAGGTGAAGCGCCTCAGCGGCGCGACTGAAGGAACTGTGTGTGGAGACCTGTACGAAGGCCTCGATCTGCCCGAAGTCCAAGCGGAACTACCTCAGCTATTAACGGTGCCTATGGATACTATGAATCAGAATAGAGATTCACGAACGGCAGGTCAAGGCGGGCAGAGGAAGGCGTTAGGCGTCGTGGCGTTCGGCTGTCGAGCGCCATTCGCCGCTTGTGTCGTGCGTCTCAAACCACTTCGCGTTAATCGGCGTAAAGTGCTTCTGGTCTTCTGGAACGTCGTCTTCGAAGAAGATCGCGGAGACCGGGCAGACCGGTTCGCAGGCGGCGCAGTCGATGCACATGCTGGGGTCGATGTAGTACTGGGGGTCGTCTGCGGTCGTGTGGATGCAGTCCACCGGGCAGACGTCGACGCAGGAGGCGTCCTTGGTGCCGATACAGGGATCAGTGATTGTGTAAGTCATAGGTTTTGCTTATCCGGTATTTTAACGCCCACTAGGTAGCGCAACAAGAGACGCGGATCACTCCTCCCTCACGCCGCGCTTGTTGACCGTCACGTCTCCGCTAACCCGCGCCTGGCAGGCGAGGCGCAGGTTGTTCTCGCGCACCATCGACTCGGGCCGCTCTTCGGTCATCGTATTCAGTTCCGTGCGGCCGATCTCGTCGAGGTTCTCGACGCCTGCTTCGATGCGACAGAGGCAAGTTGTGCAGATCGCCTTGCCGCCGCAGGTCGTGGGCCAGTAGAGGCCGCTGTCGAGCGCCGCCGCCATGATCGTCTGGCCAGCTTGCGCCTCGATCTCGCGGTCGAGCGGGAGGATCTTGATTTTCGGCATGAAGTGAACTCCGGAATCATGTTAGCACCGGTGTCGTAAGGCTTGCGGCTGGTGGGCCGCGGAAGCATATACTTATCTGATCCCGTTCCCTCTCTATAGGAGGTTTTCGTCAGATGAAGCCGATTCCCGATGGCACCAGCGACGAGATGGTCATCGAGACCACTCCTGAAATGGGTGTCCGCCACCTGCCGGTACCGATGTACTCCACGCCGTCGATGGTTGGGCACTTCGAACAGCTCTGCCTGAAGATGATGATCCCGTTCCTTGCCGCGGGCGAGAACTCAGTCGGATACAAGATTGAGGTCAAACACTCAGCGCCGACGACCATCGGCATGAAGGTCACGCTGAAGGCCAAGACGCTCGAATCCACAGAACGCAAGGCCGTCTTCGCCGTGGAGGCGTACAACGAGACGGGAGTACAGATCGGTGAGGGAAAGCATGAACGACGGGCAATCGATATGACGCGTTTCGCCGGGCCGAGCACATCGGCGTGACGACGCTGGCCGCCCTGGAGAAGGGCCACGAGTTTCCGCCGGCGTCCTTTGATCTCAGCGACCAGTGGGTCGGAGATTACGTCGTCTCCGTCGAGGATGAGGCTATCAGCGCGCTGGACAGCGGGTTCGTGCCGCCGATGGCGGTCGCGGCGCTAGCGATTCGCGCCCTTTTGGAGCAGGCGAGCCTGCCGCCGGGCACGCTGCACGCCGGCCAGGAGCTGGCGTTCACAGCGCCCGTGCGCCGGGGCGAGACGCTGACCGTGGCTGCGCGGATCGCGTCCCGTGGCAAACGCGCTGGCTGGGCCCTGATCGCCGTTGAGCTGCGAGTCGCTCGCGAGGGCGCGACGGTGATGACCGGGCGGGCGACGCTGTCGTTCCCCGCGGAGGAAGGGTCGGCCGTTTGAGGCAGCAGAGCACGTCACTGGCAGCCGGAGCCGCGCTGCCCACGGTGACGAAGACGATCACGCAGGAGAAGATTAACGCCTACGCACTGGCCAGCGGCGACGGCAATCCGCTGCACACCGATCCGGCGTTCGCCGCCAAAACGCAGTTCGAAGGCACGATCGCGCACGGCATGCTCCTTCTCGCCTACGTCTCCGAGATGTTGACGTCGGCGTTCGGCGAAGACTGGCTGAGGGGCGGGCGGCTGAAAGTGCGCTTCCGAGCGGTGGCGCGGCCCGGAGACACGCTGACGTCCGCCGGCAAGGTAACCAGCGTCGAAGGCGGCAAAACCGTTTGCGCGATCGAATGCCGGAACGAAAGCGGCGAAGTTCTGGTGTCCGGAGAGGCAGTAGTGAGCCGATCGTGAGTCTGAGAAGAGCATGGCGGCTGGCTGCGTTGCCAATGCTAGCGACGGGCGGACTGCTGCTCGTGGCGGCCTGTACCGGCGGTGGCGACCCCGACCAGCGAGAAGGTCAGATCGGCGGCGTTTCTGAACTGGCGACGT
>CBDTZZ010000060.1:0-6191 GCA_965365035.1 uncultured bacterium
GGCGATTCCCAGGCGCAGCGCGTCCTCCATCGGGCCGCCGCGGCTGAGCGTAAGGACGACACCGGCAACGAAGGCGTCGCCGGAGCCGACCGCGCTAACAGCGCGCACGCGGGGCGCGACGCCGCGCCAGATGTTGCCGCGCGAGACGGCGATAGCACCGTGGCGGCCCCGCGTCGAGAGGACCGTGGGGATGCCCCTTTCGTGCACCTCACAAGCGGCACCGAGTGTCGAGTCCTCGTCGTCCAGTTGCCGGCCGACCAGGCGCTCGAACTCGCGTCGGTTGCCTTTCACGATCTCCGGGTTTGCCGCGGAACCCTCGGCCAGCGGACCGCGGTCGGCGTCGAGGACTGTGTGCACGCCTGCGTCGTTGGCCTCCTGGATGATCTCGTTGTAGCAATGGCCGGAAAGCGGCGGCGGAATGCTGCCGGCCAACACCAGCCAATCGCCGAGCTTCAGCCGCGAGCGAAGGCGCGCGCGCAGCTCATCTACGGCCGTGGGATCTGTGTTGGGGCCGGGCGCGCTGAGAATCGTCGTCCCGTGGCGCGCCTCATCGAGGATCGCGATGTTCGTGCGAGTCTCACCCTCCGTATGCACGAAGTCTGTCTCGATACCGGCCTTCTCCAGCTCCTGTTCGATATAGCGGCCGAGCCCGCCGGGCGCGAAGCCCATCGCGATACTCTCGCCGCCCAGCTCCCGGATGACACGCGAGACGTTGATCCCTTTGCCGCCAGGATCGATGCGGCTGGATTCGACCCGCAGCGTATCCCCCGCTACGAACTTCTGTAGCACGAGGGTCTGGTCGACGGCCGGGTTCATGGTGACAGTGACGATCATGCCGGTTTCAGGTTTTCCTCCAGGATCAGGCCGCAGTCGCCATCGGCGCGCTGGTAAACCAACGCCAGCTGCTCGCGGTCGGCGTCGCGGAAGAGGAAGAACGTGTGGCCCAACATCTCCATCTGCTCGATCGCCTCGGCCTCCGTCATCGGCTTCATCGCGAAGTGCTTGATGCGCACCACGCGGCCGGCGACGATCTCGGCGTCGGGCGGCAGTCGCTCTTCCTCGGCCTCAGGCGGGCTGGTATCGGGCAAACGGTCTTCCTTGCTGACGCGGCGTTCGCTGCGCAAGACTTTGCGTTCTTTGAACCGCTTGGCCTGGCGATCGAGCACGTGGGCGACGGCGTCGACGGCGGCTTCCATATCGTGGTTGCGTTCTTCCGCGCGGAGGTAGGTGCCGTTGGCGTCGATCGTTACCTGCACGACGAAACGTCCCTCGCCGCTCTTCGCCTCACGACGGACGTCCACAATGGCGTGTTCCGCCATCGGCAGGTGTCTCTCGATGCGCGCCAGGTGGTCGGCCGCGTACTCACGGAAGTGCTCACTGATCGTCAGGTGCTGTCCGCGGAAGATGACGTCCATCCAGGCTCCTTCGCTATTACCGTTCTGCGATCGATTGTATGCCGCCTGTGAATCCCGCCTCAACCGCTGTTCGGCAGGGTCGTTTTAGCTCTCCCGCGCAAACGTGAGGCCGTAAACGCGGTCCGCCCCCTCACTCTTAAGGACGCGGGCGCAGGCGTCGAGCGTTGCGCCCGTCGTCATCGCGTCATCGACGAGCAAGACGCTGTTGCTGAAAGGCTCGCGACCAACCGCGAAGGCGTCCCTGACGTTGGCCCGCCGCGCCACCTCGTCCGGCTGCTCCACCTGAGACGGACCCGCCCGGTGCACGAGCGCCCGCCCGGCTACCGGGATGCCGGTCAAGCGGCCGATCTCCCGCGCCAAAAGGTCTGACTGGTTGTAGCCGCGTCGGCGCTGGCGAGAGCCCGCCATTGGTACCGGCACGATCGTCGAGACGTCGGGCGCCCAGCGCAGCAGTAGGCCCGCCATCTCCTCGCCCATCAGCGGTGCGACGGCGGAGACGCCGCTGTACTTGAGCGAATGGACCAGGTCTCGCGCCGGGCCGCCGAAAGAGTAGACGGCACGGACGGCGGTGAAGGCTGGCTGCTCGTGACCGCATTGCTGGCAACGCGTATCGGCGCTCGGCTGCCAGCAGACGCCGCAGCGCGGGTGCTCGGCCCTCACCATCTGCGCCAGACAGTCGTCGCAGACGAAGCGGCCGAAGGCGCGGCAGGAGACACAGCGAGGCGGAAAGACCGCGTCAACTGCCTGTGACCAGATGCGGGAGGCGAACGACCGCTGACGGACGAGCGCCGAGGTCACTTCGCCTCTTCACGGTCCCGGGTCAGGCCGTCGATGAAGTCCATGATCACGTTGCGCACCATGCCGCGGTCCTCCAGGCGCACGACCGAGCCGTAGACGCCGGCGCCTGTGGACTCGCCGCCCTTTTCGCGCACATCGTCCACGGCCCCGCGAAGCGTCGTCAGAAACTCGTCGACGATGGCGGCGTGGGCGGGAGTGACCATGAAGTGTAGGCTCGGCGGCAGCTGCTGCCGGTCCGGGAACCAGCCGCGCGCCCCCAGCGCCTCGGAAAGCACGTAGATGTCGAACTCGTCGGAGCCAACCGCGAAGAGGCTGACGTCTGGCTCGCCGAGGATCTTGAGGCCGGGCGTGGCGCGGATACCGTCCTGCAGACCCTTCGTCGCGCCAACGATCTTCTCCGCCAGCCGCTTGTATCCGGCCTCGCCGAGGTAGTTCATGCAGGCCCAGGCCGCGGCGATCGCGCCGCCGGGCCGGCTGCCGGTCATCGTCGGCGAGCCATAGAGGCCGCCGGGCCAGTCCGTGACGGCGAAGAACTGGTAGCGCCGGTAGGCCGGGTCGCGGTACATGATCGTCGACGCCCCACGGGCTGCGTAGCCGTACTTGTGACAGTCCGCAGAGATGGAGCTAACGCCCGGCACGCGGAAGTCCCACGGCCGCACCTCGTTGCCCAACCGCTCCCAGAAGGGAAGGAGGAAGCCGCCGACGCAGGCGTCGACGTGGCAGGGGATGTCGCGCTCGGAAGCGGCGGCGGCGATCTCCGGGATGGGGTCGATCGTGCCGAACGGGAAGTTGGGCGCCGATCCGACCATGAGGACTGTATTCGGGGTGATCGCCTCTTGCATCGCCGAGACGTTGGCACGCAGGTCCTCGCCCAATGGGGCGTGGATCGCCTTGACGCCGAGGTACTGCGCCGACTTGTCGAACGCAGGGTGGGCGCTTACCGGCAGAATCATCTCGGGCTCGCTGATCCCCTTCTCCTCGCGGGCCCGGTCGCGCGCCGTCTTGACGGCCATCAGGATGCTCTCCGTGCCACCGGACGTCATGTTGCCGATCGCCTCGGGCTCACCGAGCAGACTGGCGGTCATGGCGACAACTTCTGACTCGAACTTCTTGAGGCTCTTGAAAGCGTCGGGGCCAAGGCCGTTGGTGAAGATCGCCTTGCTGTAGGCGTCGCGAAGGACCTCCGCTACGTCGTCGCCGGCGTAGTAGACGAGGCTCCAGATACGGCCTCCCATCCAGTCGGCATCGTTCTTTAGGGCGTCGTCGAGTTCGGAGTTGACCTGATCGCGTGATTTTCCGTCGGTGGGAAGGTTCATTGGGTGCCTCCTGGGGCGAAGATAGCGCCATCCTAGCAGGGAACTGGGGAACTTTAAACATGGAAGAAGGCCCCGAACCGCAATAGACTGGGAGAGCTATGAGCACCGCGAACGTACGCCTGTTCGCGCGGCTGGCGGACCTCGCCGGGACGCGAGAGGCGAAGGTGGAGCTGGGCGAAGGGCTGACGGCGTCCGGCGTCTTCGATGTCCTGGTGGGACGCTACCCCTCGCTCACGGGCTTCGAGACGATCGTTCGGTTCGCCGTGAACTCGGAGTACGTCCCGGCGACCCATCCGGTGCGCGACGGCGACGAAGTGGCGTTGATCCCGCCGGTTAGTGGGGGCTCTCGTGCTGTTTGAGGTGACGGCGAACGAACTCGATCCCGGCCGCGTCGTCGAGCACGTGCGGCGGGACGATGCCGGGGCCATCGCTCTTTTCTACGGAGTCGTGCGAGACCACAACCGCGGCCGCAAGGTGATGCATCTGGAGTACGACGCCTACCCGGAGATGGCGACGAAGGTGATGCAGCGCATAGCAAACGAAGTTAAACAGCGCTTCAATGTCGCCGAGACGGCGATCCAGCATCGTACCGGCCGCCTGGAGATCGGCGACACATCGCTCCTCGTGGCCGTCTCGGCGGCGCACCGCAGGGAGGCGTTCGAGGCCTGCCAGGCGCTGGTCGACCGCTTCAAGGAAGAGGTACCGATCTGGAAAAAGGAGGTCTTCGAGGGTGGCGAAGAGTGGATCGAGGGCGATCCTTCGGCACCCGGCGGCTAGCGCTGGCAAGAAATCTAAGCATCTGCTAGAATAAGCCCGCCCACGACCTTGAAACGCCGCCTTTTCGGCGAGATCAAGACACCCATCTCGGGAGAGGAATCCTACTATGACTACCGAACCAGCGAAGCCGCCCAGCGAGCCCGTGAAGGACTGGTCGACCGACTATGACATTTTCGACACAGGCTACATCAAAGACCCCTTCCCCGTTTGGGACGAACTGCGCGAGAAATGCCCGGTGGCGCACACCGATCGCTGGGGCGGCTCCTGGATGCCGACCACCTACGAGGACCTGCGTAAGATCGCGGCTGAAGTTGGCATCTTCTCTTCCCGCAACCCTCTGGTCGCCAACGACGGCGAACCGACTGAGGCGGTTGAAGAGGAACTGCAGGAACAGTTCTCAGTCGGCGCACCCCCCATCTCCTCCGACCCGCCGATCCACACCTGGTCGCGAGCGCTCCTCCTGCCGAAGTTCTCAATCAAGGAGGTCGCCCGTTACGAAGAAGAGACGCGGGAACTCTGCCGCTCTCTGATCGACGGTTTCGCTGACAAGGGCCGCGCCGACGCCGCCGTTGACTACGCCCAGCAGATACCACCGCGCGTCATCGCCAGCATGCTCGGCATCCCGCAGGAGCGCGCCGGCGATTTTACCGAATGGGTTCGCAACTTCCTGGAGCTCGGCCTCACGAACGTTGACCTGCGCAGCGGCGCGGCGATGGAGATCCTCTCTTTCCTCATGGCAGAGATTCAAGATCGCCAGGAGAATCCCGGCGACGACCTGATCAGCTACCTGATCGCGGCGAAGGCCGAGGGCGCACCCGAACCGATCCCGGTGCCCCACATTCTTGGCACCTGCTTCTTGCTGCTCGTGGCCGGCATCGACACGACGTGGAGCTCTATCGGCTCCGCGATGTGGCATCTGGCTCAGAACCCCAAGGACTGCCAGCGCCTGATCGACGAGCCCGAGCTGATCACGTCGGCCGTCGAAGAGCTGCTGCGCGCCTACTCCCCGGTGACGATGGCCCGCGAAGTAACGAAGGACGCCGAATACAACGGCTGCCCGATGCAAGAGAACGACAAGATCCTGATGAACTTCCCGGCCGCCAACCGCGACCCGGCGAAGTTCGATAAGCCTGACGAAGTGATTCTGGACCGCAAGGTCAACCCGCACATCGCCTTCGGCGTCGGCATCCACCGCTGCGCCGGCTCCAACCTGGCCAGGATGGAGATGAAGGTGGCGATCGAAGAGTGGCTGAAGCGCATACCGGAGTTCCGCCTGGAGGACCCCAAAGCGGTCACCTGGGCCGGCGGCCAGGTGCGCGGACCACGCAAATGCGCGGTGGTGTTCTAGCGATGCGCATCAAGGTCGATACCGAAAAGTGCGAGGGTCACAACCGCTGCTTCGTAGTCGCCGGTGAGCTGTTCGAGCTGGACGACTCCGGTTACGCCAAAGAGGTCAACGACGGCAAGGTGCCGGCCGGCCTCGAGGAGAAGGCTCGGCTCTCGGTGACCAACTGCCCCGAGCTGGCGATCTCCATCGACGAAGACAAGTAGCCCTCCCGCATCGGCTGCAGGCGGCGAACCCGGTACAATCGGACGCGTGCCTGAAGAACTGACCCACGTCGGCGGCGAACAGTTGCGCTACTGCGCCCGCTGCGGCGAACCCCTCGTAGTCCGCCTAATCGAGACTGAGGACCGGCCGCGGCTGATGTGCAAGAACGGCCACATTCATTACGTCAACCCGGTGCTGGTCGTCGGCGTCATACCGGAGCGGCGTGGACGCATCCTGCTGCTGCGGCGCGCGATCGAACCCCGCATCGGAAGTTGGACGTTTCCCGGCGGCTTTATGGAGATCGACGAGACCGTCGAGCAATGCGCCGCCCGTGAA
>CBDTZZ010000061.1:0-6091 GCA_965365035.1 uncultured bacterium
GCCTCGAACCGCCCGTTCCGCGCATTTCCATCCAGTCCGGGTGGATGAGAACCGGCAGGTTAACCTTGCCGCCGATCGCGCCGATGAAGCCCTCCAGACCCGTCGTGTGATCGAAGTGGCCGTGGCTGAGCACAACCGTCTCGACGTCCTTCGGGGAGAGGTCCATGCGGCGCATGTTCTCGACCATGCCGCCCGGCGTGACGCCGGTGTCGTAGAGAACGGTGCGCTTACGTCCGCCCTTCTCCAGAGTTACGAGCGCGGAAAATCCGTGTTCGGCGAGCAGAGTGTCGAGCCCGATGCCGCCTTCAAGCGTTGTGGACGGCTGCGTACTCGGCGACGTGAGGCCGGGCAGTACGCGCTTGACCGGCCCTTTCTCGGTGGCGAGAAGGTCGGTCACGTTGTCGATGAGGACGGTGACCGTCAGCGAGTCCAGCGGGTCAAGGTCGAAGGTCGCCATGCCTGCGGAGTCTATGGCAGCCAGCGGCGGCGCGTCAAAGAGTGGTGCCGCTCAGCGCTTGCGCGGACGGCCGCGCGTCGGGCGCTCCGGCGTTTGCTTGCCCCAGAAGTCGAAGCGGCCCATCAGGAGGATCGTGCTTACTTGCGGGTCCGTGAGGCGCGAGGCGAGCCGCGCGTCGAGGTCGCGGACGGTGAGATTGGTAGTGATGACCGTGGGCAGGCAGGCGTTGTAGCGGTAGTTCAGGAGCTGGAAGAGCTTCTCGTCAGCCCAGGCAGTGCCGCTCTGAGAACCCAGGTCGTCGAGGATCAGGAGCGGCACGTTGCGCACCTGATCGAACATCTCGTCGAAGGCGCGTGGGTTAGACGGATTGTAGGCGGCCCGCAGCCGATCCAGTAGGTCCGGCACGACGACGAACATCGCCGGGCGACTGGCCTCCCGGCAGTAGTTGCCGATGGCGGCAGCGAGCCTGGTCTTGCCGTGGCCGGTGGCGCCCGCGATGACCAGCCAGTCCTTAGGCTCCTCCGCGAACTTCATCCCCTGCCGGTAGGCGTTCTGCACTTCTTTGAGCTCGTCCGAGTCGCTTGCCAGCAGCCGCGAGTCGAAGCTCTTGAACGTCATGCCGCGCAGAAGCGTCAGGTCCAGAGAGTCGAGTCCGGCGACGCCTGACTCCGCGCCTGATTCCAGATAGTGCACCTGCGCCAGTCCGTCGTCCGTGAGGCGCGTCCGGATGCGGGCGTCGAAGGCCTCGGGGTCGAGGTTCGTCGTGATCACGGTGGGCATCTGGGCGCTGTAGCGGTGGTTGATCAGCTGGAACAGCTTCTCCTCCGCCCACGGGGTGGCGCTCTGCACGCCAAGATCGTCGAGGACGAGCACGGGCGCGTTGCGGACCATCTCGAACAGCTCGTCGTAGCTGACCTCGCCGCCGGGCTGGTAGGCGGCGCGCAGGTGGTCGAGCAAGTCGGGCACGACCATGAAGAGCGCCGCCTGGCCGTTGGCGATGCAGCGCCCAGCGATCGCCGCCGAAAGATGGGTCTTGCCGCAGCCGCTCGGTCCCGTAAGGACGAGCCAGCCGGATGGCGCCTCGACGAAGGCGTGCGCTGCCGCGACCGCCTTGGCAAACGCCTCCTGGTGCGCCGGACTGGGGCTGCGACCGCGCGGGCTCAGCTCTTCGAACGTGAGCCGGGATAGCGAGCCGAGGCCGCTGTAGCGCAGCAGCCGCGCCGTCTTCTCGTCGTCCAGCTCGTCTTCGGTGCAAACGCAGGGCAGCGCCTTGCCGAAGTCGGGATGGCCAAGGTGAACGCGAACGCGGACGAAGCCGGCCCCGCCGCAGTGCTGGCAGGCGGTGTCGTCTTCCGGCGCCTCAGGAGCGGCTACCGGAGGGCCGTTGCTTGCCCTCTCTGAAGCGCCGCTCAAGCCACTCGATTTGAGGATCTCGCTCAGACTTTTCATAGCTCGGCCCTTCCGTCTCCCAGCGCCGCAGAATGCTCGCCACGTAGCGCCAACTCCGCTTGTTCAACTCGACCGCTTCACGCATCGCCTCGCGCAGCCACTGCGCCGGGTATCGCTCCTCGGCGTCCTTCAGCTCGTCGGCGATCAGCGGCGTGATGCTGCCAATATTCTCTTCGTAGAGCGCAAAGATGTTGGGGGCGGCCTCACCGGTCGCCGGCGGTAGCGGCTCCCCCAGACGAATCTTGGGCAGCGATTCCAGCGCCCGGTAGTTCGATGGGTTGTTGACGGCGTAAACATCTCCAGCGGATCCCTGGGATGTCTCGCCGTTGAGGGCGCGAATCAGCGTGCCGCGCTTCACCGCCAGATCGAGTCCGCGGCCCAAGGCTTCCCCGTCGCTCCCACTGGCGACGTTCGCCAACGCCCGGATGAGCGCACGGTCGGCGGCCAGTTCTTCGCGGCTGACGTAGTGCGGCCGGCGCTTTCGGAGCTGCGCGGCGAAGAAGAAGTAGGCCGAAACGACCAGCTCCGCCGGGTCGCTGATCTCGGGCATGACGCGCGAGAAGAAGAGGTTCGGAACCGCCGTCGCCAGTCCCGAGTCCGGAAAGCCGGTGAACGTCGCGGAGTCCTTTGCGACGGCCTCGCTCACTCCTGGCCCTCCCACTCTGTCTCCGCCGGCGGCTCGGGCTCGCGCATCAACAGGTCCTCGAAGCGGGCGATCTTGTCGCGGAAGCGCAGGTGGATCGTGCCGGTAGCGCCGTTGCGGTGCTTGGCGACGATCAGCTGCGTGATCCCCGCCGGGTACTCTCGCCGACGCTCGTCGCCGGAATGATCGCGGTCCCATTGATCCTTGCTCACGTACTTGTCCTCGCGGTAGATGAACATGACGACGTCGGCATCCTGCTCGATGCTGCCGGATTCGCGAAGGTCGCTGAGCATCGGGATGTTGTTGGCCCGGTGTTCGGACGCGCGGGAGAGCTGGGAGCAGGCGACTACCGGAACGTCGAGGTCGCGCGCGAGCTGCTTTAGAGAGCGCGAGATATAGCTCACCTCTTGCACGCGGTTCTCGTTTCGCGAGCCGGAACTCATCAGCTGCAGGTAGTCGACGACGATCAGGTCGAGCCCGCGCTCCAGTTGCAGACGCCGCGCCTTGGCCCGCATCTCGGCCACGGTGAGCGTCGCCGCATCGTCGAAATAAAGCGGCAGTTCGCTGAGTACACCCAGCGCCTGCATGATCTTGCCCTCTTCGCGGTCCGAGTAGGTGCCAAGGACGAGGCGCGTCGAGTCGACGCCCGCCTCCATCGCAACTGTGCGCTGCACGAGCTGATCGGCCGCCATCTCGACGGAGAAGAAGCCGACGGTGGCGTTGTGCCGTAGCGCGGCGTTGCGGGCGAAGTTGAGAACGAGCGACGTCTTACCCAGGCTGGGTCTGGCCGCGACGATGATCAGATCGCCGCGCTTGAGGCCCGGCGCCAGCATCGTATCGAGGTCCGCGTAACCGGAGGTGACGGCCCGCGACTGAGCGGCGTCAGCTGAAGTGCCGCTCTCAAGTTGCTCCAGGTAACCGGAGAGTAGCTCCCGGATATGCTGGAAGTCGCGCAGCGACTCGCCCTGACGGACGGAGGCGATCAGGGTTTCGGCCTGACCGAGGGCGCCGCCGATGTCTGCACCGCCTTGGTAGGCGAGCTGAGCGATCTGCCCGGCCGCCGTGATCATCTTGCGATAGGTGGCATCGCGCTGGACGATGCCCGCGTAGTTCTCGACGCCTACAGAAGTCGGCAGGTCGGTGACGAGTCGGCTCAGATAGGCGAGGCCACCAACGGCTTCCAGGCGGCCGCTTCGCTCGAGTTCATGCGCGACCGTGATCTGGTTGATCGCCTCGTTCCGGTCCCACAGGCCGCGGCAGGCGTCGTAGATCCAACCGTTCTTCTCGCGGAAGAAGTCGCCGCCCTTGAGCCGCGGCGCGACCTTGAAGATCGCCTCGGGGTCGACAAGAAGCGAAGCAACGACTGCTTCTTCGGCTTCGTTATCGTGGGGCGGCAGCTTCTCGCCGCCCCTGGCGGGTCCGGATTCTACAACCATAGTCTTTCCTGTAAGAAATGGCCGGATCCGAACCGAGTTCATCCGCCCTTAGGCGGAGTCGGAGCCGGCGTTAAGAGGGTTCCTGGCCGGAGTCCCCTTTCTCTTCGTCTTGCGGCGCCTCATCAGGCGCGTCTGAGGTATCGGCGGAGGTTTCTTCCTCCGGAGCCGGGGTTGCTTCTTCGGCCGCTGGCTCGTCGGCGGCAGCCGGTTCCTCCGCAGCGGTCTCCGTGGTCTCGTCTTCGCTCGTGCCTTCGGTCGCCTCGTCCTCGCCCTCAGTTTCGGTTTCTTCGGCTTCGTCGGTCGCCTCTACCTCTGGCTCGGGCTCCGGCATGCCGCCTTCAGGATGAACGTGGACGGTAACGTTGGCGATCACGTTGCGGGTCAGCTTGACAGGTATCTCGTGTGTACCGATTTCGCGGATCGGCTGATTGAGAGAGACCTGCCGGTGCTCCAGTTCGACGCCGGTGTCTTTTTGTAGGCGCTCGGCTATGTCGCGCGAGGTGACGGAGCCGAACAGCTTGCCCTGTTCGCCGACGAGGACTTCGATCGTCATCTCCTGGCCGTCGATGAGTGGGAAGAGGCGATCACGGGCCTCGCCGTCGACGCGGTCCTGACGCTTCGCTTCCCTCGTCGCCTTCTGTTCGGCGACGGCGATGTAGTGCTTCGTCGCCGGGGCAGCAAGGTTGCGCGGGAGGAGGAAGTTGCGCGCGAAGCCAGCGGCGACGTTCTTCACGTCGCCGGTACGCGCGGTACCTTCTACTTCTTCGAGGAATACGACCTTCATGGGTTTCTCCTTCTGAATCCTACGGACAGGCCGCCACGGGCGACCATGGGCTTATCACCAAGATAATCGACATTCTCTTCACAAGCCAGACTCCTCGCTCATATCGTAGAACGCCTGTGCTAGTCGGTCAACGTGTCCGAGGCGCGCTTCCCTGCCGCTGCGGGGACGTTTAGGGTGGTCTCCAGCAGATGAGCCACATCACCAGCATCGAGATCTCGCACCATCAGCTGCCGCTGGATCCTCCGTTCCCCGCCTCGTGGGACCCCGTGCCGCGCCAACTCTTCCCCTGCACGATCGTGCGAGTGCACGACGACGAGGGCCGCGTCGGCATCGGCTCCGGCGATGCGATGCACGGCTTCGCCGACTTCGCGCGCTACTTCGTCGGCCAGGATGCGCTCGATGTCGAGCGCCACCACACGATCCTGTCGAACGTCGGATTTCACGCCAGCCGGCCTTGGCCGCTGGACGCCGCGCTCTGGGACCTCGCCGGTAAGACGCGCGGTGAACCCGTCTGGCGGATGCTGGGCGGCGCCACGGATCGGATCCGCGCCTACGCCTCGACCGGCGTCCGCCGCACGCCCGCGCAGATGATCGACGTGGCGCGGGCAGCCGTCGAGCGAGGCTTCACGGCGCTTAAGCTGCGGATCGGCGACGACACGCTGGAGGAGAACCTGGCGGCGGTGAGCGCCGTCCGCGACGCCGTCGGCGATTCGCTGGAGCTGATGGTCGACTGCAATCAGGGCTGGCGCATGCCCTGGGACACCAGCCCGCCGTGGGAGCTGGCCACTGCTCTCAAAGTGGCGCGCCGCCTTGAGGCCGAGCGCATCTTCTGGATGGAGGAGCCGCTGGACAGGGGCGACTACGACGGCCACGCCGCGCTGCGGCAGGAGACATCGATCCCGATCGCCGGTGGCGAGGTGACCCGGGAGCCGTACGAGTTCCGCGAGTTGCTGGAGCGCGAGTGCCTCGACGTCTTCCAGCCGGATTGCGTGTTCACGATGGGAATCAGCGGACTGCGGCATCTGGCACGCGAGGTGACGGCGGCCGGTAAGACGTTCACGCCGCACACCTGGGGCAACGGCCTCGGCCTGATGGCCAACCTGCAACTGACGGCGGGTACGGTCAGCGCGCCGTTCATCGAGTTCCCGTTCGATCCTCCCGAGTGGACGACCCAACGCCGCGACTTCATGCTGACGCGAACGATCGAGCCGGACGACGAGGGCTGGCTGAAGCTTCCCGACGGGCCCGGACTTGGCATCGAGCTAGACGAGGACGCGCTTCAGCGAACGCGGAGCGAAAGCGCCACCTACAGCGGCTGAGCG
>CBDTZZ010000062.1:0-6090 GCA_965365035.1 uncultured bacterium
CCGGTAGGCCACGCGCCATCAGCGGCAGCGAGATGCGGCCGGTGCCGATGCCGACTTCCAGCAGGGCGGCGGCATCGTTGCGGGCGAGGGCGTCCAGGATCGCGTCGGTGACGGCATTGACGGCCTCTGGCGGCATGGCGCGCGTGTCGTCGTAGTAGGAGGCGGCGCGGTCGAAGGAGACGGATTGGCGAGGCATGGCGCTTAGGTTACCTCGACGGGCGGGTCACCACCAGATGACGTCGTCGAGCTGGTCCTCTTCGTCTTCCGCCGGTGGCTGATTCCACATGTTGGTGGCGAGGTACTTCCAGCCGCTATCGGCGAAGATGAGGACGACGTTGCCGCGGGGGAGACGCTCGATCGCTTTTAGCGCGCCGTGGAGGACGGCTCCGGAGGAGACGCCGCCGAAGATCGACTCGCGCTCAATCAGCTGGGCCGCCCCACGGAAGGCGTGGCCACCGCGGACGAGGATCTTGCCATCGAGGACGCCGTAATCGAGGAGCGGCGGCAGGAAGCCGTCGGCGAGGCTCTTGAGGCCGTGGACCTGGTAGCCGGGGTGCGGTTCGACAGCGATCACGCGGGCCTGCGGGTTCGCCTCCTTGAGGCGCCGGCCGACGCCCATCAACGTGCCGCCCGTACCGAGTCCGGCGACGAAAAGATCGACGTGGGGAACGGCGGCGAGGATCTCGGGACCGGTGCCTTCGTAGTGGGCGCGGATGTTTACGGGGTCGGAGAACTGGTCGAGCATGAACCAGCCCTCGTCGGCGGCGATCGTGCGCGCGACGTCGATCGCCTTCTTGACGCCCAGCTCGGACGGCACATAGGTGATCTCGGCGCCGTAGGCGGCAAGGCAGCGGGGGATTTCGGGGTAGACGTTCTCCGGAATGACGATCCGAACCGGGTATCCGAGCGCCCGCCCGACCATCGCCAGGGCGATGCCGGTGTTGCCGGTGCTGGCCTCGATGATGCGGTCGCCGGGCGCGAGGCGGCCATCGCGTTGAGCCTGGACGACCATCTCGCGGACGATGCGGTCCTTGATGCTGCCGGTGGGGTTGCGGCCTTCGAGCTTGGCGAAAAGGTGGACGTCAGGGCGTGGGCTGAGGTGCCGTAGCTCGACGAGGGGCGTGTCGCCGATGGCGTGGAGGATATCGACGTGGTGCATGTGGCGAGTATGACAGCGGTAAGTGGACAGTGGTTAGTGGGGCAGTTGCTAGCGGACGGTGAAGGTGCCGAACTGCATCGTGGTGTGGAAGTCGCAGCGGAAGGTGTAAACTCCGGGGTCGTCGAGTTTCACTACAACGGTGCCTGTGTCACCGGAAGAGAGGGAGGCAGGATCGGTTAGCCAGTCGTCGCGCGTGTTGTATTCGTCGTCGACGCCGGCGAGGCGGAGGTTGTGGGCGACGGAGCCGACGTTCTTAACGACGATCTCGACGACCTGACCGGCGTTGGCGCTTATGGCGTCCGGGGTGAAGCGAGAGTTGATGTTCTGACCGTCGTCGTCTGCTTCGATGTCGAACGTGACTTCGATAGGCAGTCCGGCGACGCGGGAGTCGGGCGTGACGATCGGCGTGGCGTCCGGGCCGTCATCGCCGCCACCGCCGCTGAGGAGGAAGAAGCCACCGACGACGGCGATCGCGATAGCCGCGGCGATGCCGCCACCCCAGAAGTAAGGCGCGAGCGATTGGCCGCCGCTCGCCTTCTTGCGCTTGTTCCTCTCGTAGTCGCGCTTCTGCTCGGCGCGTCGTTTGATGGCGTCAGCGTCGGTTTCGGGCGCTGCGTCGGGCTCGTAGACGCCCTCTGCGGCGTCTTCTCCGCTCGCGGCCGCCTTCGCTTGCCGTTGCTGTTTCTGGCGGCGTGTAGTCTCGCGCCGCTTGCGGTCCTTCTTACTCATATCGCCTCTACATCTTGGCGTCCGGATGTCGCTGTGATCAAGGGTCGCAAGTGGAAGAGGGCCCGGCTGGAGGTGCGATAGGTGCTAAGAGGGGGTCATTCGGCCCGCGCTGGGTTGACTTGACCGTCTGGCGGGCGGGAGTGGATGCTGTAGGGCGCCACTGCGGCGAGTGGTAGTAGACAGGCATAGGGGAGGACAGATGACGCTAGACCTCGGCAAGGCGCGAGGCGTGGACGGCCGGGCGATCGGCAAGCCCGGCGAGCGCACGTTCCAGCTGCGGGTCGTCGGCGCGACGGAGGAAGCGGCGGCGCTGTGGCTGGAGAAGCAGCAGCTGCAGGCGCTGGCCCTGGCCTTCAGTCAGGTGCTGGCGCAGACTGGCGGCGAGGAAACGCCCGCGACCGATCTCTCGTTCTTCCCGGACCCACCGGATGCCGACGTGCACGTCGGTCGCATGGCGGTGGGCTACGATCCAGCCGATAAGACGGTCGTCATCCAGGCCCACGATCTGGCGTCTGATGACGAAGGCAAGCCGGACATCCTGGTGCGCATTACGAGCGCCGACGTGGCGCAGCTGAGCACCCGCCTGAAGGAGATGATCGCTGGCGGCCGGCCGACGTGTCCGCTTTGTGGTACGCCGCTGGATTCTTCCGGGCACACCTGCATTCGCTCCAACGGGCACAGCGAGCAACCAGTGCCTCGCAACCGCACGGAAGACGAAGATGGCCAGGCGCAGCCGTAACAGGCGTTCGTAGCACGCGGGGGCCGCCGTGACGAGAGAACGCGGGTTCGCTATCATTAAAGGCCCCACCAGAGCCAGCGGAGGTACGAGTGGCGCCGAAAACACTGTTCGAGAAGATCTGGGACGAGCACGTCGTCTATGACGAGCCGGGCCAACCGGCTCTGCTCTACGTCGACCTGCATCTCGTTCACGAGGTGACGTCGGCGCAGGCGTTCGAGGGGTTACGGCTGGCCGGGCGCACCGTTCGGCGTCCGGACCTGACGGTGGCGACGGCTGACCACAACGTGCCGACCCGCGACCGGCTGAACATCAAAGACGAAGTCTCGCGCAAGCAGATCGAGGCGCTGAGCACGAACACCAAGGAGTCTGGCATTCGGCTCTACGGCATAGATTCGGACCGGCAGGGGATCGTGCACGTGATCGGGCCCGAGCTGGGCTACACACGCCCGGGCATGGTGATCGTCTGTGGCGACAGTCACACGGCGACGCATGGAGCGCTGGGTGCCCTGGCGATGCCGATCGGGACGTCACAGGTGGAGCACGTGCTGGCGACGCAGTCGCTGGTGCAGAGCAAGCCGAAGACGATGGAAGTACGGGTCGACGGCTCGCTGCCGCACGGCGTCACCGCGAAGGACGTGATTCTCGGTACGATCGGCAGGCTGGGTGTCGGCGGCGGCACTGGATACGCGATCGAGTACACGGGGCCCGTCATCGAAGGGCTTTCGATGGAAGGCCGGCTGACCGTCTGCAACATGACGATCGAAGCCGGTGCGCGGATCGGCATGATCGCGCCGGATGAGACAACGTTCGAGTACGTCGAGGGTCGCCAGTTCGCGCCCAAGGGCCAGGCGTTCGAGGAAGCGCTCGATCGCTGGCGGACGCTGCCTACGGACGAGGGCGCGGAGTACGACAAGCGGATCGAGATCGACGCCGGCGAACTGGTGCCGTACGTGACCTGGGGCACGACGCCGGACCAGGTTGTGCCGGTGACGGAAAGCATACCGGACCCGGCGACGCTGGGAACGCGCTCCGACCAGGCGGCGGCCGAGCGGGCGCTGGAGTATATGGGCCTGGAGGCCGGCACGCCGATGCAGGAGATCAAGCTCGACCGCGTGTTCCTCGGCTCTTGCACAAACGCTCGTATCGAGGACCTGCGTGCCGCGGCGGAGGTCGTCAAGGGCCGCAAGGTGGCTGAAGGCGTTTACGCGATGGTCGTGCCGGGCTCGATGCTGGTGAAGTTTCAGGCGGAGAAAGAGGGCCTGGACAGCGTCTTCACCGAGGCTGGCTTCGACTGGCGAGAGGCGGGCTGCTCGATGTGCCTGGGGATGAACCCGGACATCCTGCAGCCTGGAGAGCGCTGTGCGTCGACTTCCAACCGCAACTTTGAGGGCCGGCAGGGTAAGGGCGGCCGCACGCACCTGGTGTCGCCGCAGATGGCGGCGGCGGCGGCGATCGCAGGCCACTTCGTGGACATCCGGGAGTGGGAGTAGAGTAGGCACGATGGAACCGATCGAGAAGGTAACCGGCGTGGCGATGCCGTTGGATCGCCAGAACGTGGACACGGACGCTGTGGTGCCGGCGCGCTTCCTGCGGCGGATCGAGCGCACGGGCTGGGGCGAGGTGCTGTTCAACGACTGGCGGTACAAGGAAGACGGCGAGCCTGACCCTTCGTTCGTGCTCAACCAGCCGGGATACGAGAAGGCGAAGGTGCTGATCGCCGGGCGCAACTTCGGCAGTGGGTCCTCGCGCGAGCACGCGGTCTGGGCGATCCGCCAGTACGGCTTCCGGGCGATCATCGCTAGCAGTCTGGCGGACATCTTCCACAAGAACTGCTTCGAGAACGGTGTGGTGCCGGTGCTGATACCAGAAGAGAAGGTGCAAGAGCTGATGCGCGCCGCCAAAGAAGGCCCCTCGCTGGAGCTGACGGTGGACCTGAAGGCGTGTGAGGTCTCCGACGGGCACGGCTTCCGCGCCTCGTTCGTTGTGCACAGCGACCCGGAGACGCATGGGTTCCGGCGAGCGACGCTGATGGAGGGACACGACGAGATCTCGTTGACTCTTCAGCGTACGGACGATATCGGGGCGTTCGAGAAAAAGCGCCCGGCGTACCTGGACCCGACCAGCGCCTGATCCCTATCAACGATATCCTCCGAATTGGCGGACGGCGAATTAGCTTATACTTACCCCGGAGGTAAGGCTAATGGTGAAGCGTCGCCTATCGTCGACGATCGAAGACTATCTGCAGAGCATCTACAGTCTGGAGACAGAGGGCGAGCGCGTCATCTCCGCCCGCCTGGCGCGCTGGATGCGCGTATCACCGCCGACCGCCTGGGCGACGGTGCAGCGGATGCAGCGAGACGGTCTGGTCGACCTGGACGCGAAGAAGACCGTGCACCTGACGGCGAAGGGCCGCGAGCTGGCGGAGACCGTGGCGCGCCGTCACCGGCTGAGCGAGCGTTTTCTCAGCGATGTGCTGGGTCTAGGCTGGGCGGAGGCGCACGGGGAGGCGCATCACTTCGAGCACGGTATGAGCGACCTGATCGAGCAGCGCATCATGAAGCTGATGGACTATCCGAAGACCTGTCCGCACGGCAGTCCGATCCCGATGCCGGGCGTCGGAGCGACGCTGGACCCGTCGTGGGTGCCGCTGGACACGTTTGCCTTGGCCGAACGGGGGACGATCCGCTTCATCTCGGAAGAGCTGGAAGAGGATCTGGAGCTGCTTCAGTATCTAGAGAGCCACGCCCTCAAGCCGGGCCGCGAGGTGGTGATACGGGAGAAAGTGCCGTCGGCGGGCGTGCTCGTATTGCACAACGGCGACGAGGACGTGTCGCTGGGCATGCAGGTGGCATCGCGCATACGAGCGGAACGGGCGTAGGCGGTGACAAGTGACAGGAGACAGGTGACAGGTGACAGTTCGATGTCGCTGGAGTTGTGGTTTCAGGCAGGTCTTCACGTGATAGAGTTTTCGGGTAGAGACTAGTTTCCGGATCAACCAGCCTAGCGGAGTTCGCCACGTGACAGTTACTCAAGACGGACGCGAGTCCGCGGCGGCATCAGCCTTCCTCGAAGGGGAAACCGTACCGGTCCTGCGCACGGCGATCGAGACCACGAACGCCGAGTTCGCGCAGAACGGCGGCGTCATGCGTCAGCGGATGGAGGCGCTGCAACGCGCGCTCGACCGTGTCCGCCAGGGCGGCGGCAAGGCGCTTGTCGACCGACACCGTGAGCGTGGCAAGCTGACGGCTCGGGAGCGGATCGACGGCCTTCTAGACCCCGGGACGCCTTTCCTCGAGGTGAGCCCACTTGCTGCCTGGGAGATGTACGGCGGCGACGCCCCCTCGGCCGGCATCGTGACTGGCGTGGGGCGGGTGGCCGGGCACGAAGTGATGATCGTCGTCAACGACGCGACGGTGAAGGGCGGCACGTACTACCCGATTACCGTCAAAAAGCACCTGCGTGC
>CBDTZZ010000063.1:0-6087 GCA_965365035.1 uncultured bacterium
GAGCGACTCGCGACCCTTGCGCTTAATCTTCTCACCGACCGGCTCGGCGGGCTGAAAGTCAGCGACGGCCGCGGCCATAATGAGGGCGTGGGCGCCATCGCAGGCAGCGACGATGGCGTCGCGCATCTGGGTCGCGCTGCGCACGCGCTGAACGTCGATGCCGTAAGGGTCGGGCAGCGCCGCTTCTCCCGAGACGAGGACGACGTCGGCGCCGCGATCGCGCGCGGCCTCGGCGACGGCGAACCCCATCTTGCCCGACGATTCGTTGCCGATGAAGCGCACCGGGTCGATCGCTTCGCGGGTGCCGCCAGCGGAGACGACGATCTTTTTGCCTGTTAGGTTGCCGCCCCGGCCGAGCGCAGTTCTCACAGCACCCAAAAGAAGCGGCACCTCGGACATCCGTCCCATCCCCATCTGGCCGGACGCCAGGCGCCCTTCCTCCGGGCCGACGAAGCTGACGCCGCGTGACCGCAGCGTATCGACGTTGGCCTGCGTCGCGGCGTGCTCCCACATGTGGGGATCCATCGCCGGGGCGACGAGGAGCGGCGCTTGAGTCGCCAGCGCTGTCAGGCTCACGAGGTCTTCCGCCAGTCCGTGGGCCATGCGAGCCAGCATCGTCGCCGTCGCGGGCGCGATCACCATGAGGTCGGCCCGCCGCGCCAGGACTACGTGCAGCTCGGCGATCTCCGATGCTTCGTCCCACATGTCGTGGAAGGCGCGGCGGCCGGTCACGCTCTGGAAGGTGATGGGCGCCACGAAGCGAGTCGCCGATTCGGTCATCGCCACGTCTACGGCAGCGCCAGCCTGGGTCAGCTTGCTCGCAAGATCGGGCGCCTTGTAGGCAGCGATGCTCCCCGTAACGCCGAGGACTATATGCTTGTCGGTCAGGTTGTACATGGCCGGTTTACGCCTTGTTCATCTCATGGATTAGACGAAGGCCGGTGAGCGTCAGTTGCGTGTCGACCTTATCGATAGCGTCGGTCTCGCGGGCGATGATCTCGGCCCAGCCGCCTGTACCGATGACTTTGGCCGAACCGCCCAACTCTTCTTTGATGCGGGCCACGATGCCTTCGACGAGGCCCACGTACCCGAAAAGGATACCAGATTGGATAGCGCCCACCGTGTTGCGGCCGATCGCCGTTTCCGGCCGATGCAGCTCCACGCGGGACAGCTTGGCGGCGCGCCTGAAGAGCGCTTCGGAGGCGATGCCAAGCCCCGGTGCGATGGCGCCGCCGAGGTAGTCGCCGTCGCCGTTGATGGCGTCGAAGACAGTAGCCGTACCTAGGTCGACGATGATCAGCGGCGGGCCGTAAAGTTTGATCGCGGCGACTGCATCGGCCACCCGGTCCGCCCCGACGTCGCGCGGTGAGTCGTAAACGATGCGCAGACCCGTTCGGACGCCCGTCGTGACGTGAAGCGGGGCGATGTCGAAACAGCGCTGGACAACCGCGTCGAACACGGGCTCCAGGTCCGGAACGACGACGGCCATGATCGCCTCGTCGACAGCGTCCGCGGCGATGGATTCGTGCTGAAGGAGGCTGAGTATGATGACGGCGTACTCGTCCGGCAGACGCTCAGCGTCGGTGGCGATGCGCCAGGTAGCGATCAGCTCATCGCCGTCGAAGATACCGAGCGTGATGTTGGTGTTGCCGACGTCCATTGTGAGAAGCATGAGAGTCCCCGAAAGAGGGGTGCGGTCATTATAGCGCGGGCAAAAAATAGGCCCGCAACCGCTCCGTCTTTAAGGCGTTCGAAAAGGGCGGCATAGTCTGTGCCCTGATTAACATAAAGTTATTGACGCCCTTGATTCCGCCCTGCTATCTTCCCGCCATCCGCTCCGCCAAATACCCTACCAAACACCCTACTTTCACTTCACACGGAGGCGCCCCTGATGGCAGACCCTACTGCTCAGCGTGTCTGGGACACTGCCCTCGGCCAGCTCCAGATTCATGTCACGAAGCCAAACTATGACACCTGGCTCAAGGACACTCTGGGGCTCCGGCACGAGGACGGAAACTTTATCGTGGGAGTCCCGACGGAGTTCGTGAAGGAATGGCTAGGAACCCGCATGAGGGGGATCGTTTCTCAGACCGTTGGCGGCATTTTGGGCCAGCCGACTGAGGTCTCGTTCGAGATCATCGGCACCAACGGTAAGCTAAACGGGCAGGCGCGCGTGAACCGCAACGGCCGACCGGCCAAGACGGCAGCAATGTCGCTGGACGAGGCCTCACCCGCGCACTCCCTGATCTCGAGCCCCTTGCTCAAACAGCGGCTGAACCCTCGCTACACCTTCCGGACGTTCGTCATCGCGGACTCCAACCGCATCGCCGCAGCGGCGGCCCTGGCTGCGGCCGAGAAACCCGGGGAGGACTACAACCCTCTCTTCATCTATAGCAGTCCCGGCTTGGGCAAGACTCACCTCTTACAGGCGATCGCCCTGCGCGCCGGTCAGATCAACATCAACGCGCTGTACGTCACGTCGGAGCAGTTCGTCAACGACTTCATCACCTCGATCGCCCAGAGTCGTACCGATGAGTTCCGCCGGCGCTACCGTTCCGTGCAGCTCCTGCTGCTGGACGACGTGCAGTTCCTTGGCTCCAAGGGCAAATCGCAGGAGGAGTTCTTCTACACCTTCAACGACTTGCACTCCAACGGCTGCCAGATCGTCCTCGCAGGTGACCGGCCGCCTCCGGCCATACCCGGCATGGAGGCGCGGCTATCCTCCCGCTTCCAATGGGGACTGACCGCCGACATCGCGCCACCGGACGAAGAGACGCGGCTCGCTATCCTGATGGCCAAGGCCAGCGAACGGCGGGTCGACGTGCCGGTCGAGGTGCTGCGATATCTCGCGGACCGCGTCCGGGACAACATCCGCGCGCTGGAGGGCTGCCTCAACCGCGTCGTCGCGTACGCCCGTCTGACGCGCAGCACGATCAACCTCGATGTCGCAGAGAAGGCGCTGGCCGCCCTGACGCCAACCGCTGCCGCGCCCGCCAACCCGCAGGCGATCCTGGAGGCTGTCTCGGAGTACTACAGCGTGCCCATGGCGGCGATTACCGGCAAGAGCCGCGCCAAGCAGATCGCCGAGGCACGCCACATCGGGATGTACCTGCTGCGAGAGGACGCGGAGCTGGCCCTCAAGCAGATCGGCCTGCTCCTCGGCCACCGTGACCACTCGACTGTGATCCACGGCGTGCAGAAGATCACGCGCGCCCTGATCGCGGACCCACGCCTCAGTGTGCAGCTGACGGAGATCCGGGGGAGCGTTTCCCACCTGTAACTCCACAACTTGCCAGCGATTCCACACAGACCGGGGTTGGAGCGACGCCAGCCCCGGTCTTTTTCTGCCCGGCGCTCCGTTACGGAAAGTAGCAGGGCGGGTAATCCACCGCCGTCCACTCCTTCGGCGAGCGCAGCCCACAAGCTTTCCCCAGCACGAAAGCGGTACGCCGCCAACACATCCACAACACTACGACGGCGACTACGAAGAGTTATTTATATATGTCGAATCTATAATAGGGGTGTGATAGACCGCGTAGAACTGACCTTGAAGGGTGGAGATGGTGGAAACGGCATCGTCAGCTTCCGCCGCGAGAAGTTCGTACCCCGTGGCGGGCCCAATGGTGGAGATGGGGGCGACGGCGCTGACGTTGTGATCACCGCCAGCCGCTCCGTGCGCACGCTAAAGGAGCTTGGCCGGCGCCGCATCTACCGTGCAGACCGCGGCGCGCACGGCCAGGGATCGGACAAATTTGGGCGCGGTGCCAAGAAGCTGGAACTGAAGGTCCCCGTCGGCACGCTGATCACGGTCATCGGCGATGGCGGCGAGGAAGAGCCGCTAGGCGACCTGACGAGCGAAGGCGGCAGCGTGATCGGCGCAGGCGGCGGCATGGGAGGCTGGGGTAACGCCCGCTTCGCCACGTCCGTCCACCGGGCGCCGCGGATCGCTCAGCGAGGTCAGCTAGGCCAAGAGCGTCGCGTGCGACTCGACCTCAAGCTGCTGGCAGACGTTGGCCTGGTCGGACTCCCGAACGCCGGCAAGTCGACCCTTCTGGCCGCCATGTCGGCGGCCCGCCCGCGAGTCGGCGCCTACCCGTTCACCACCCTGGAGCCCAGCCTCGGCGTCGTCGACGTCGGCTGGCAGCGGATCGTGGTCGCAGACATTCCCGGCCTGATCGAAGGAGCGCATGAGGGCGCCGGCCTGGGCCTCGACTTCCTGCGCCACGTGGAGCGCACACGCCTACTCGTCCACCTGATCGACGGCGGCAACCCGGACCCGTGGGCCGACATGTTGGCGATCAACCGGGAGCTGAGCGAGTACGGGCAGGGCCTTGAGGGAAGGCAGCAGATCGTGGCCATCAACAAGATCGACGTCGTGGAGGTCGCGGAGCGTCGGGCCGAATTGGAAGCGCTTTTCCGCAAGGGCGAGGTCGAGCCGGTCTTCGTCTCGGCGGCCGGCGGTGAAGGCGTCGAGGATCTCGTCAAGGATCTGGCGTACCGCCTCAAGGAGATGGACGAGGCGGAAGAGGCGCTCATCGCCGCGAAGGAGGAAGAGGAGCCGCCTCCGCCGGTTTTGCGCCCCGCAGGACGGCCCGGCAGCGTCACGATCGCGCGGAAGGGTAGCGCCTACCACGTGACGGGGGATCGCGCCGTCGCCTTCGCCGAGATGATGCCGCTGGAGATCGAGGAGGGCCGCGCCGAGCTGTGGCGACGCTTCGGCCGCTGGGGCGTCGTGGGCGCACTCAAGCGTGCCGGCGCCAAGCGGGGCGACCGGATCGTGCTAGGCAGCGCGGAGCTGGAGATGGAAGCGTGAGAGTCGGCGTCCTGGGCGGCAGCTTCGACCCGATTCACGCCGGGCACCTGAGACTGGCGGAGACGGCCTACGAGCAGGCCGACCTGGAGCGCGTCATCTTCGTCCCCGCCGGGTACCAGTGGCGCAAGGCAGACCAGCGGATGGCGCCGGCCGGTGAGCGCTGCGAGATGGTGCGGCTGGCAATCGCCGGTCACCCTCATTTCGAGATCGCCACGCTGGAGGTTGAGCGCGAGGGGCCGTCTTATTCGGACATCACTCTGGAGGCGCTCAAAGAAGAGAGGCCGGGTGCCGAGCTTGTCTTCATCCTGGGCCGCGACGCACTGGCAGACCTGCCGAACTGGCACGCGCCTGAGAGGGTGCTGGAGCTGGCGACGCTGGCTGTGGCCGGTCGCGCCGGAGACGGCGGGCCAACGGCCTCTGAGGCGCTCCCCGGCGGACTGGTCGGGCGCGTGATCTGGCTCGACATGCCCCCGGTCGACGTCAGCGCGACGGACATCCGTGAGCGGGTGCAAGCCGGACGCTCGCTAGAGGGCCTCGTCCCGGAGGCCGTCGGTGCGTACATCGCAGCCGAGAACCTCTACGCCGACTAGAGCACGAACGTCAGGCGCACCTGTGCGCCCTGCTCCGCCGCCCAGTCGGCCATCGCTGCCAGCTCACCCAGGCGCTCAGAAAGCTCCGGCAGGGCCGACGTCATCTCGCGCAGCTCCTCGTCGGACTCGATCGCTGAGGCTACGGAGCGGGCGCATTCGGCCAGGCCTGCCCCGTCCTGCCAGAGTCGCTCCAGGAGTTCTTCCTCCACGGCGTTTTCGGCGGCCGCGTCGCCGAAGTTGAGCAGCGGACCCATGGGGACGCGCAGCCGGCGCTTGATGATGCTCGAAGCCTTGGCCAGCGGGTGATCCGCGCCGTAGCGCTCGGAGTGCGCCATCGAAATGAAGTAGACGATATCGCTGGAGTCGCCGAGGAACTCGACGGGAGGGTCGCCGGCTCTCGTTTCGAAGATGAGGACGGTGGGAGACTCGTCAGCCATCTGATCGCCTGTAGGCGAGGGCGAGCGCCGGGCTCTGGACGAACGAGACGTCATAGCGTTCGTCGGCGGCGAAATGGCGGGCGTAGGCCTTGACGTCCGCCGCCCACGTTGGCCCGGCGAACTGCGACCAATCGACCGGCGACTGGCCCGTCACGGCGTGCTCCAGAAGAAACCAGTTCGACATTACCAGCAGACCGCCCGGCCGAACCAGGTCCGCAAGCCGGTCGTAGTACGTCGGCTGAGCGGC
>CBDTZZ010000064.1:0-6042 GCA_965365035.1 uncultured bacterium
TTCTGACGGCGAACGTGCCGATGATCGAGGCGAAGATGCCGATGGCCATGACTATGAGCGGCAACACGAAGGCGTCGGAGTCGAACGCTGCGACGTCGGTCACGTCCAGTACGCCGTTCTCGTCTCTGCCGGCGATACCGACGAAGGCCAACGAGATCGTGGCGACGATGGCGCCGGTGTAGGACTCGAACAGGTCGGCGCCCATGCCGGCGACATCGCCGACGTTGTCGCCCACGTTGTCGGCGATCGTGGCCGGGTTACGGGGATCGTCCTCCGCGATGCCGGCCTCAAGCTTGCCGACGATGTCTGCGCCGACGTCGGCTGCCTTGGTGAAGATGCCGCCGCCGACGCGGGCAAAGAGGGCGATCGACGACGCGCCAAAGGCGAAGCCGGTGAGGGGCCGCACGTCCTCGAAGATGAGGTAGAGGACCGTGAGGCAGATGAGGGCGAGGCCGGTGGCGGTGACTCCCATGACGGCGCCGGAGGAGAAGGCAACGCGCAGCGCGGGGTTCAGCCCCTCGCGGGCGCTCGCCGCTGTGCGGACGTTTGCGCGCACGGCGATCATCATGCCGATGTAGCCGGCGCTGGCCGAGGCGATGGCGCCGATGATGTAGGCGATGGCGGTGCGGGGAAGCCCCGTCAGCTCGCCCGTTTCGGACGGGAACTTGTCGAAGACATCAGCGTCGACGAGGAGTGCGAGCGCGATCGTGACGATCGTGACGAAAACGGCGATGTACAAATACTCGCGGTAGAGGAAGGCGGAAGCCCCCTCCTGGATCGCGGCGGCGATGGAGCGCATCACGTCGGTGCCTGTGTCATGCGCCATGACCTGCCTCGCCAAATAGACAGCGAACAGCAGCGCGCAGAAACCGGCGACGATGGCGATTATGATTACGGTCATTGGTTCGCGTTCCCCTTACTCAGGTGCGGGATTAGTGAAGCCGCGGACGTCCGCGGCTAGTGGTAAATTTCACGAGGTTACGTCGCCGAAGTCTAGCAGAGGGCATATTGGCGAGCAAGGAGCGGCAGGTGGGCCCGCTTACCTGGGGAAGCGAGAGAAGTCCGGCTCCCGGCGCTCCAGGAAGGCGCTTTTTCCCTCGTCCGCCTCGCCGGTCTTGTAGAAGTCCGGAGCGATCTGCCCGACCCAGTCGCGGTCCGGCTGCCGTAACGGCTGGAACACCTCGCGGAAAGACGCCTTGAGGATCTTGAGGCAGGCCGGGCTCTTCTGTAGGAGCTCGGTGCACCAGCGGTCGACCTCGTCGTCGAGGCCGTCGTGCGGGACGACGGTGTTGACGAGCCCCATCTCCAGCGCTTCCTGCGCTGAGTAGCGGCGGCAGAGCATCCAGATCTCCTTCGCCTTCTTCGCGCCCACGACGTGTACGAGGTAAGAGACCCAGTGGCCCGATGCCGGGCTGCCGACGCGCGGGCCGACCTGCGAGAAGACGGCTTGCTCGGAGGCGATGGTGAAGTCGCAGAAGTAGGCCAGGTGGTTGCCGCCGCCGATGGCGTAGCCGTTGACGCGGGCGATGACCGGCTTGAGGAAGTCTTCGATGCCGGCGTGCGGGTCCATCGGCACTTGTTCGCCCTCGCGCTGCACCTCTTGCAGCCAGCGCACGTCGCCGCCCGCGCAGAACGCCTTGTCGCCGGCGCCAGTGATGACGACGACGCCTACCTCCGGGTCCGCGTTAGCGTCGTCCATCGCCTGGCGCATCTCGTCCAGCGTTTCGCCGGTGAACGAGTTCATGGCGTCGGGCCGGTTGATCGTGAGCCATGCCGCGCCGCGGACGCGGTGGTGCTTCTCGTAGAGGACGTCGCTGAAGTCGGGCATGGGTTACCTCGTCTCTGTACTCTGGCTTGTCCACACCGTCTCATCATGGCCGAGGTAAATGCGCTGTGGATCGAGATCCAACAGTGTCCTGAGGGATTGCGAGGATTCTTCAGGCGTCTCGGAAAGCTCCGAGATAGCCTCCGCAACTTGCCCGCCAAGGACCACTCTGCCTTCATCGGTGTCAAGAATTACTGACTGATGACCGGGCGAGTGGCCCGGCGTCGGCAACAGCGTTACGCCTGCGCATACTTCCACGCGGCCCTCCACGAGTTCGTAGTTGGCATCCGGGAAATTGATCCACTCCGGTATGGTGTAGTTCGCTTCTTGCGCGCTGCGATATTCCAGGGATTGCGTATAGATCGGCGTCCCCGGGAATAGCTGATTGCCGCCGCAGTGATCGAAGTGAAGGTGAGAATTGGCAATGGCGACGATGTCGCGTCTAGAGATCCCGGTGTCAGTCGACTTCAGCGCCTCGTCCAGGTCGTAGCGATCGGGCCTGTACATTTCGTCGATCAGGGGATGCGGTGGCCCGATTCCGCTATCGACGAGCAGTGGGCCCTCTGGCGTGACCACGAGGAAGCCGTTCACTAGCCCCTTCTGACCTGCATTCGGGTGCCACGCGGGAAACTGCAGGTCGGCCAAGTGAAGGACGTGGACGTCGATCGCGGGCATGGGGCGTCCTAGTCGCCGGCGGGTTCAATGACGAGGAGCGTGTCGCCCTCTGACACGCGGGCGCCGGCGCTGACGTCGATCTGTTTGACGGTGCCGCTGACTGGCGCAGTGATCTCGTTCTCCATCTTCATCGCTTCGATGACGAGCAGCACGTCGCCCTCGCTCACCTCATCACCGGTTTTGACGTCGATGCGCACGATGCGGCCAGTCATTTGGGAGACCACGGCCCCGGTTGCGGCTGCGGACGACTTGCGAGCGGCTTTCGGGCGCGGAGCGGCGGCGGTCGCTGCGCCGGACGCCTCGACAGCGTAGGTCTTGGCGTCGACGAGCAGCTCGATCACGCCGTCTTCGGGCAGCGGATCGGGGAGCTGCACGGCGAAAGGCTTTTCGTTGACATAAACCGTGAGCGTCTTCTCGTGCCTGACGATCCGGATGTTGAACGACTCGCCGTCGACGGTAACGGTCTCGGCCGTCGGCTGAGCGTCGAACTCCTGGTCGCCGATCTTGATCTTCATGCTCAGCCTCTCAGCGCTCTCTGGCGGCCGGCCGCTTTCCACGGGTCCTGCGCGTGCCCGTCGACGACCGCGGCGGCCCCGGGGGCAGCGCGCGCCCGGTCGTGTGCGAGCGCGGCAGCGATCGCCGCGGCGATCTCGCTTTCGATGCCGCCGCCGGCGTTGCGCCATTCCAGGAACTCTTGCGCCACCTGCGGGAAGAGCACGTAGGAGAGCAGGTCTTCGTCAGACTTCACGAAGTCGCCGGCCTCCTTGCGCGCGGCCTTCAGCTCCGGGCCGATGTGATCAGCCGGGCGGTCCGTGATCGGCTTTTCGCCGGGGGCGATCTTCTTGCGAACCTTGGCGCTGATCGGCGCGGGCGTCTGGCCGTACTGACCGAGCACGAGCCCGCGCGTCTCCTTCGTTACCTGTTTGTAGCGCTCGCCGAAGAGCGCGTTCATGACGGCCTGAGTGCCGACGATCTGGCTGGTCGGCGTGACGAGCGGCGGGTAGCCGGTGTCTTTGCGAACGGCTGGTATTTCGTCGAGGACGGCGCGCAGCTTGTCGGCGGCGCCCTGTTCGCGCAGCTGTGAGACGAGGTTGGAGATCATGCCGCCGGGCACCTGATGGAGGAGCACGCCGGCGTCTAGCCTAACGTTGCCCTCGAACGCCGCGTACTTCTTGCGCACCTCGCCGAAGTAGTCCGCCAGGTGCGTCAGCTGTTCGAGATCGAGGCCGGTGTCCTTGTCAGTGCCCTCGAACGTGGCGACGAGCGACTCCGTCGGTGGCTGCGACGTGCCTTGCGAGAGCGTCGAAAGCGCGCAATCCATGATGTCGAGCCCGGCCTCGGCCGCCTTGACGTACGACATCTCGGCCATGCCGCTGGTGCAGTGGCAGTGCATCTGGATGGGGACTTTTACGACTTTCTTGATCGCCGTGACGATCTCGAAGGCGTCGTATGGGTGGAGGAGTCCGGCCATGTCTTTGATGCAGATCGAATCGCAGCCCATCTCCTCCAGCTGCTTCGCCTGGTCGGCGAACATCTGCGTCGTGTGCACCGGGCTGATCGTGTAGCAAACGGTGCCCTGGGCGTGGCCGCCGGCCTTCTTCACGGCCTTGATCGCCGTCTCCAGATTGCGCAGGTCGTTGAGCGCGTCGAAGATGCGGAAGATGTCCATGCCGTTCTTGACGGCGAGCTGGCAGAACTTCGTGACGACGTCGTCGGCGTAGTGCCGGTAGCCGACGACGTTCTGCCCGCGCAGGAGCATCTGAAGCGGCGTCTTCTTGAAGCGCTTCTTCAGCTCGCGCAGGCGATCCCAGGGGTCCTCGCGCAGGAAGCGTAGCGCCGTGTCGAACGTGGCGCCGCCCCAGACCTCCACGCTGTGGAAGCCGGCCTCGTCCATCTCCTCGGCGATCGGCAGCATGTCCTCGGTGCGCATCCGCGTGGCCAGGAGCGACTGGTGTCCGTCGCGCATTGTGGTGTCGGTTATCTTTACGCCCATGCTTCCGTACCTTCCGTTGGCTCTTCGTCTTCGTCGTAATCGTACGCTTCTTCGTCCGTAGGCTCAGGCTCGTGCGAGATCGCCCACAGAGCGCTGCCGTCAATGGCAGCGATCGCCCCGACGGCGATCAGGGCGTAGAGCGCCGGCTGGACGGTTCCGTCTGTGATGAAGGGAAGGATGCCCCCGTAGACGAGTGCGCTCCAGTCGGCGATGGCGTTGTAGCCTGCGAGGGCGACGACCGCGAGCCCTGCCAACGCTGCGGCGCCGCCACCGAGCGCGGGCCTGCCGCCGAGCCTGGCGATGCCGGCGGAGGCGATGATAAGGAGCCCGAGTGCGGCGGTGAAGTAGCCGTCGCCGATCGCCACATCGCAGCTGCACCAGCCGTCGTTTTGCGGTAGGTCCGCCTCCTCGAGGTCTTCGATATCTCGCGAGCGGCTAATGTCGAGGCCGGTGAAGCTGGCGCTAACTTCCGGCAGGGGATCTGGGCGCTCGAACCGGCTCTCGAACGTGACCCAGGGCAAGACCGAGAGGACGACGACAGCGAGGCCGCAGATGGCGATGCCGGCGATGAAGGCCGAGCGGACCGCTTCCACGCTCCCCCCACCTAGAGCGGGATGTTCCCGTGCTTCTTGCGGGGGTTGGTGTCGACTTTGTTCTTAAGCATCTCCAGCGCCTTGATCACCTTGATCCGCGTGTCCTGGGGCTCGATGACGTCGTCGATGAAGCCGCGGGCGGCGGCGACGTAGGGGTTGGCCAGGTTGCGGCGGTAGTCGTCGATCAGCTCAGCGCGCTTCGCTTCCGGGTCGCTCGCTGCTTCGATGTCGCGGCGGAAGACGATGTTGGCGGCGGCGTCCGGGCCGGTGACGGCGATCTCTGCGCCGGGCCAGGCGTAGTTGAGGTCAGCACGCAGGTGCTTGGAGCCCATCACGAGGTAGGCACCGCCGTAGTCCTTGCGCAGGATGACCGTGATCTTCGGCACGGTGGCCTCGGCGTAGGCGTAGAGGAGCTTGGCGCCGTGGATGATGATGCCGGCGTACTCCTGGCCAGTGCCCGGCATGTAACCCGGCACGTCGACGAGCGTGACGATCGGCACGTTGAAGGCGTCGCAGAAGCGAACGAAGCGCGCGCCTTTGCGTGAGGAATCGACGTCGAGAACTCCGGCCATCGAGCCCGGGTTGTTGGCGACGATGCCGACGACGCGGCCGCCCATGCGGGCGAAGCCGACGACGATGCTGCGCGCGTAGTCCTCGTGCACCTCGATCAGGTCGCCGTCGTCGACGATCGTTTCGATGACCTTGTGCACGTCGTACGGCTTACTCGAGTCCTCCGGCACAATGCTCTGCAGTTCATCGCAGGTGCGGTCGGGAGAGTCGGCGGGCTCGGCGAACGGTGGGTCCTCGGTGTTGTTCTGAGGCAGGATGGAGAAGAGCCGCCGCACTTCCAGGAGGCACTCCTCTTCGCCTTCGTAGGTAAATTGGGCGACACCGCTTTTAGTGGCGTGGACCCGAGCCCCGCCGGGTCTCAGAGCCGTCCACCCTCCCCGCCGTCG
>CBDTZZ010000065.1:0-6014 GCA_965365035.1 uncultured bacterium
CGCCCCAGCCCAGCGCTGGCTGCCTCGTGTGCACGTCGATGCTCATCGCCGGGTACGTGTTGATCAGCGTCAGGGCGTCTGCGCCGCCGTCGACGACGGCCGAGGCGACGCCCGCGATGTCGGTGACGTTCGGCGTCAGCTTGACGATCAGCGGCAGGTCGGTGCGCCGCCTCACGGCTTTCGTTACCTCGTTCGCGGCTCTGGGGTCGACGCCGAACTCAAGGCCGCTCTCGACGTTCGGGCAGCTGATGTTCATCTCGATCGCGGCAACGCCGGCAACGGGGTCCAGGCGTGTGGCCAGCTCGGCGTAGTCGTCCACCGTCTCGCCGGCGATGTTGGCGATTACGGGCACGTCCCACGTCTCCCAGACGGGCGCCACGTCGCGGATGATCGCGGAAAGGCCAAGGTTCTGCAGGCCGATGGAGTTGATCATCCCCGCGGCCGTCTCGGCGATGCGCGGTTGCACGTTGCCCCGGCGCGGCTTGCGCGTGATCGCCTTGCTGACGATCGCGCCCAGCCGCTGGATATCGAAGATCTTCTGGTACTCGAGCCCGTTTCCGAACGTTCCGGATGCCGTCATCACGGGGTTCGCCAGCGAAAGCTGCCGCTTGCCGCCGCTCACAAGGTCAACGCGCAGATCCATCGCTCTTCATGATATCAGCCGGGGAGCGGCGGCTCACCAGGCTGCGCAATCTCGGGCAAGCGAAAGGCCTCCCGTGTGCGGCAGGAGGCCTTTGCAGGGGGTGTGCTAACTCGTTTAAGAGAGCTAGGCGCTGCCGGTCGAGCCGGACGCTGCCGCCTGCACATCGTCGATCATCTTCGGCGAGGAGCGGGTGCCACGCCACGGCGTGTAGCTCTTGTCCTTCGTCGAGTCGTCGTCCCAGACGTAGTCCGTAGTCGAGTTGCGGAACTCGCGCTCTTCGCCACAGCGCTTGCAGCGGCCACCGCTCAGCGCGCCTCGTGGCGAGGCGATGACCCAGTGGTGCTTGCAGGACGGCTGCTCGATCGTCGTCGTCGTCGCCGCGTCTGGCGCCTTCTTGGCCTTAGCGCGCTTCTTTTCTAGTACCTGTGTCTTCGCCATGTTCAACCCTCCTGGGCTCCTGAGGTGTCCGCTTCTTTCAAGATGTCTTCTGAACCTGTTACGTTACAGCTGACGATCTGGATCGTTACCCCGTGGGGGTATCATATCATCATTTGCACGCTATCGGCTGTTTAAAGTTCGCCTCCATAGCTTTCGTTGTATAGTTATAACGATCAGCGGCCGAAAAGGTTTCTCGAACAGAAGACAAAAGGTGCAGATTCCGGGCATTCTCGGCGATTATGCGCCCCCGCAGCCGCTGACTCGAAAGGATACCGATGGCCGACGCCGTGACTAAAGACCAGGTGCTGAGCGCTCTCAGCGAGATTCAAGATCCCGACCTGCACAAGGATATCGTCTCCCTCGGCTTCATCCCCGATGAGAGCATCGTGATAGGCGACGGCCACGTCGCCGTCAAGATCGTCCTTACGACTCCGGCTTGCCCCGTCCGCGACGAGATGAAGGCGCAGGCAGAGGAACTGCTCCTGGCGCTGCCGGGAGTCGAGCGCGTTGATGTCGAGATGGACGCCTCCGTGCGCTCGACCGGCGCCGAAGGCCCGAAGGTCGTTCCGGGCGTGCGTAATATCATCGCCATCGCCTCCAACAAGGGTGGCGTCGGCAAGTCCACGGTCGCCGTCAACCTTGCCTTGGCGCTCCGGCGCTTTGGCGCGGAAGTCGGCCTGCTGGACGCCGACCTCACAGGGCCCAACATCCCGACGATGCTCGGCGTGCCCGTTGGCATTCACGCCGAGACCGGTCTGGCGATCGTTGAGCGCTACGGCATCCGCGCTGCCTCGCTCGGCTTTGTGCTCAAGCGTGGGCTGCCTGTCGTCTGGCGAGGGCCGATGATCGGTAGCGGTGTCCGTCAGCTGCTGCACGACCTGCCGTGGTCCGAGGGCGGCGAGCTCGACTACCTCGTCATCGACCTGCCGCCGGGCACCAGCGACGCTTCGATGACCGCGGCCGCCGAGGCGCCGATCGCCGGCGCGGTCGTCGTCACTACGCCGAACGCCGTCTCAGTCGAGGACGCGACGAAGGCAGTGGCGATGTTCGAGAAGATGAACGTGCCGGTCTTCGGCCTCGTCGAGAACATGAGCTACTTCGCCTGTCCGCACTGCGGCGAACGCACCGATATCTTCGGCACTGGCGGCGCAGAGGCGATGGCGGACGAGCTGGGTGTCGATTTCCTTGGCTCGATCCCGCTGCATAACGACATCCGCGCTGGCGCTGACTCCGGTATCCCGATCGTCGAGAGCCAGCCCGAATCCCCGGTCGCCGAGGCCTTCGGCGCGATCGCCCAGCGCATCGCCGCCAAGACCAGCGTTCAGCACTTCTTCGCCGAAGAAGCCACAGCCGGCGCCCCCACCGAAGCCTAGTCCGCGTTTCCGCCTACAGCGCCTGGAAGACGCGCTTACCGTTGGCCTCGACGATGCGGCCGAATCCCTCGCCCGGGAAGTGGCAGAACGCCGCGACATGGCCCTCTTCCACCAACTGGTCCATTATCTTCTTGCGCGTCGCCGCCGACATGACGCCGTCCATGTCGAACGCTGGCGACCACTCCGGCCGGTCGGCCTGCGCCGGGTGATGCGCCACATCGCCGGTGATCAGCAGCTTCTCGCCGCCGGAGTTCACCAGCACGCTGCAGTGGCCGAGCGTGTGGCCGGGCGTCGGCAGCGTCGTCACCTCGGAGGTGATCGTGATCTCGCCGTCGTATAGCTCCAGGCGGCCCAGGTCCTTCAGCGGCATCACCTGCTGCATCTGCGGATTGGCGGCCAGCGCGCCGCTGAAGAAGTCCCAGTCCGCTTGCGGCCCGTAGTAGCGCGCGTTCGGGAACGTCGGCGCGTCGCCGGACATGTTCCAGCCGACGTGGTCAGGGTGCAGGTGCGTGTGCAGCACGACATCGACGTCTTCTGGCGCCACTCCTTTCGACTTCATGTCTTCTAGAAGCTTGCCCGTGGCACCGCGCAGAAACTGGTGCGGCCCCGGCCCCAGGCCCGTGTCGATCAGGATCGTCTTGCCTTCGCTGCGCACGGCGTAGCTACCGGCGTCGGTCCTGAACCCGAACTCGCCCCAGCTCTCCGGGTACAGCTCGTGGTACTTCTCCAGCTCGTTCATCGGCACGCTCGGAAAGAACACCGACCAGGGGAACTGCATCTCGACGTCAGTGATAGAAATAACTTCGGTGTTGCCTACAGTGATCTTCGGCCCGGCCATGGCGTTCCTCCTCAGTGTTCTCGTGCGGCGTCTGGTCAGCGTACGGTCAGCGTCGCCGTCATATACGGGTGGATCGTGCAGTAGTACTCCCACGTGCCCGGCTCATCGAACGTGACAGCGGACTCTTCCTCTCGCTGCAGCAGGTCCGTCTCCCACCTTCCGTCCTGGGCCACCGAATCGTGCGCTGCCACGTCGAGGTTCAACCACGTCACCGTCGCACCCACCGGCACCGACAGATTTCGCGGCCGGTACTGGAATCCGATAATCTCGATCGTCACCGTTTGGTCGTTGAGCACCGTCGGTGTGGCGTCTTCATCGTTGCCGCTCCCGGGCGAAAGCGCCAGTCCTAGGAGCACGGCCACGGCCAGCACCATAATCGCGCCGGCGAATACGGCGAGCGGCAGCGTGTTTGCCAGCGGCTTTGGCGCGTCGCTCGTCATCTCGCTTCAAGACTAGCCGAACGCCTCGCGAAGCTCCATTCGCGGGCCGTCCCGGCAAACGAGCCGCACGCCCTTGCGCGTGAACACCGCGCAGCCATAGCAGACGCCCGTGCCGCAGCCCATCCGCTCCTCAAGCAGCACCTGCACGCGCTTCCGCGTGCGCATCTCCCGGACGACGGTGGCCATCGACTCGAACATCGGCGTCGGTCCGCAGGCGAACACCTGGTCCGCCCATGGCATGTTCGCCGCCAGTAGCTCCGTCACGCGGCCAGCGTGGCCCTCGGATCCGTCGTCGGTCGCCGAGATCGCCTCTACCTCTGCCGGTAGATGCTCCGGTGGGCAAAGCTGCGCCGCCGTGCGCGCGCCCTGCAGCAACGTCACCGAGCGGCCGGCCGCCACCGCATCATCTGCCAGCGAGACCACCGCGGCGATGCCCAGGCCGCCCGCCACCAGCAGGATGTTCTCCGATCCGCCGTCCACCTCGTAGCCGCGTCCCAGCGGCCCGAAGACGGTCAGCGCGTCGCCACCCTTGCGCTCCGAGAGCCAGGCCGTGCCGCGACCGCGCACATCGTAGAGGATCGCGAACTGCCGCTCGTCGCCGGTCTCTCTGAATCGGTGGAACGACATCGGGCGCGGCAACAGGGGGTCGAGCGAGTCCGCGCAGTGGATCATCAGGAAGCGCCCCGGTGACGCGCCGCGCGCAACAGCCGGGCATGAGAGCCACATCAAGTACGTATCGGCGTACAGCTCCTCCTGCGAGACGATGCGCGCCCGTTCGAGCTTGAGGTCGCTCACGTGTTCAGGTAGTCCCGCAGCGGCTGCACCGTGAACTCCTGCTCGCTGCGCATCAGCGCGTTGACGGCCGCCGCTGCCGTGTCGATCGAAGTCAGGCAGGGGATTCGCTTCTCGGCGGCCGCGCGGCGGATGTGGAAGCCGTCCCGCAGCGTCTCCGTGATGCGGCCCTCCGGCGTGTTGATCACGGCGTCGACGGTGCCCTCGCGGATCACGTCGACGACGTTCGGATAGCCCTGGTCGAGCCGCTTCGGCACCATCTCCACCGGTACTCCCAGCGCCTGGATCATCGCCGCCGTGCCCTCCGTGGCGTAGATGCTGCAGCCGGCCGCCTGCAGCGTGCGGATCAGCGGCACCGCCTCCGCCTTGGTGCTGTCGTCCAGGCTCAGGAGAATCGACTTGCGGCCGGCCAACGACATGTCGGAGGCGATCAGCGCCTTCGCCAGCGCCGCCTCGAAGGTGTGGTCGACGCCCATTACCTCGCCAGTCGACTTCATCTCGGGGCCCAGGTGCGTGTCCACGCCGATCAGTTTCGACATCGAGAACACCGGCGCCTTTACGGCCACAAGCTGCTGCTCCGGCCACACTCCGGACTCGTAGCCCAGTTCGCGCAGCGTCTTGCCCAGCATCACCTGCACCGCTAGCTGCACCATCGGCACGCCCGTCACCTTCGAGATGAATGGCACCGTGCGGCTGGCGCGCGGGTTGACCTCGATCACATAGACTCTCGACTCGCCCTCCGCCGGGCGCATGATCACGTACTGGATGTTCATCAAGCCGCAGACGCTCAGCGCCTCGCCAAGCCGCAGCGTGTACTCAGCGATCGTTGCCTTCTCGTAGTCAGTTAGACCGACGGCCGGGTAGACCGCCATGGAGTCGCCCGAGTGTACGCCGGCGCGCTCGATGTGCTTCATGATGCCGGGGATGAGCGTGCCGCCTTCGCCGTCGCAGATCGCGTCGACCTCGGCCTCGATGCCCGCCATGTACTTATCGATCAGCACCGGTTTGCCCGGAGAGATCTGCGACGCTTCCGCGACATAACGCACGAGGTCCGTCGCGTTCTGCACGATCTCCATCGCCCGGCCGCCGAGCACGTAGCTGGGCCGCACGAGCACCGGATAGCCGATCAGCTGCGCCGTCTGCAGCGCCTCCTCGACCGTCTGCACGCCGGCTCCCGGCGGCTGCGGGATGCCGAGGCGTTGCAGCAGGTCCTCGAAGCGCTGGCGGTCCTCTGCCAGGTCGATCGCCTCCGCGCTCGAGCCGAGAATCGGGAAGTTGGCGCGCGCCAGGGGCGTCGCCAGGTTCACCCCCGTCTGTCCGCCGAACTGGACGATCGAAGCCGGCGCGCTCGCTGGGCCCGAGCCGTTCTCTGACTCGTTGTCCAGCAGATCGCGCACGCCCTCTTCGTCCAGCGGCTCGAAATATAGGCGGTCGCTCGTATCAAAGTCGGTCGAGACAGTCTCGGGGTTGGAGTTGGCCATGATCGCGCC
>CBDTZZ010000066.1:0-5955 GCA_965365035.1 uncultured bacterium
GGCGGCCTTGCGCAGGTTCTGCAGCCGGTGCACCAAGTCGCGCGCGACGCCCTCGTCAGCGAGTTCGGCCGTCAGACGCGAATCGATGGCGACGGCGTATCCCGCATCGTCCTCGGCGAGAACGTGGCCTTCGCCGGCAGCGGCGAGAACGTCGTCCGGCCGCGTGTAGGTATCCGTAAACTCCTCGGAGAGAGCTTTGATGCGCAGCTCCTTGATGTTCAGCTCCTCGGTCACCTGCGCAGCCAGCCGGGCCAGCGGCTCCTTCTGCGCCGTCGTCTGCACGAACGCCGTGGCGCTGGCCAGCGGCTGGCGCACCTTCATCTGTGACTTCTGGCGCGCCGCCCGGCCCAGGCTGACGACGCGCATGACAATCCGCGTCTCGTCCATCAGCGCCTGGTCGACGAGGCCCGCCTCCGCTTCCGGCCAGTCGGTCAGGTGCACGCTTTCCGGCGCCTTTTTATCGACAGAGCAGACCAGGTTGCGATAGACGGCCTCGGCGACGAACGGCGCGAAGGGCGCCAGGAGCTTCGCCACGGTCACCAGACAGGTGTACAGCGTCTGGTAAGCAGCGACCTTGTCCTCGTCCAGCTCGCCCCGCCAGAAGCGGCGACGGCTGCGGCGCACGTACCAGTTCGAGAGGTCGGTCACGAACTCCTGGATCGCCCGGCCCGTCGTCGTCGGATCGTAGTCATCGAGGCCGGCCGTGACCTTCTTTACCAGCGCGTTCAGCTCGGAAAGCACCCAGCGGTCCAGCTCGGTTCGTTCGCCGGGGCCAGCCTTGGTGGGGTCGAAGTCATCGAGGTTGGCGTATGTGACGAAGAAGCTGTACGTGTTCCAGTACGTCAGGAAGAAGCGCCGCAACGACTCCTTCACGAGCTTGATGGAGAAGCGCCGGGCGTCTCCCGGGCGCGTCGCCGTGTAGAGGTACCAGCGCAGGGCGTCCGCCCCCGTCTGTTCGATAACCTCGAACGGATCAGCGGCGTTGCCCAGGGTCTTGCTCATCTTGCGGCCCTTCTCGTCGAGGATGTGGCCGGTGCTGATGACGTTGCGGAAGGCGATCGACTCCGGCGCCTCTTCGACCGAGTTCAGCAGCACCGCCTCGGCGTGCAGCGTGTAGAACCAGCCGCGTGTCTGGTCCACGGCCTCGCAGATGAAGTCGGCCGGAAAGTTGGCCTGGAACTTCTCCTGGTTTTCGCGCGGGTAGTGCCACTGGGCGTACGGCATCGCGCCTGAGTCCAACCAGACGTCCATCAGCTCGGGCGCCCGCTTCGCCACGCCGTCGCAGTCGCTGCATTTCAGTTCGATGCGGTCGATGTACGGCCGGTGGAAGTCGTCGAGCGCGTCCACGGCCGCCGGGTCGACGGCGCGCTCCCGCAGGTCTTCGCGCGATCCGACGCACTGGTTGGCGCCGCAGGACGTGCAGCCCCAGACGGGCAGCGGCGTACCCCAGTACCGCTCGCGGCTTAGCGCCCAATCGACGTTGTTCTCCAGCCAGTTGCCGAAGCGGCCATGCTTGATATGGGCCGGGTACCAGTTGATCTTCTCGTTGCTCTCGATCAGGCGGTCCTTGACGGCCGTCGTGCGGATGTACCAGGTCGGCTTGGCGTAGTAGAGCAGCGGTGTGTCGCATCGCCAGCAGAACGGGTACGTGTGTCTGATGGTGTCCCGTTTTAGGAGCAGCCCACGCTCCGTCAGGTCGTCCATGATCCCGGCGTCGGCGTCCTTCACGAACTGGCCAGCCCACGGCGAACCGTCCGGCATCTTCCCTCGCAGGTCCACGGGCTGGATGAACAACAGGCCCTTCTTCTTGCCCAGCTGGAAGTCCTCGGCGCCAAACGCCGGCGCAACGTGCACGACGCCGGTGCCATCATCGAGCGAAACGAAGTCCCCGCCCAGCACAACGTATCCGTTCTCAACCGTCTCCAGGTCGTCCACCGACGCCAGCCGACCGTCTTGCGATGTGTCGAACCATGACGCCGGCACGCCCCACTTCAGCGGTTCGTACAGCGGCTCGTAGTGCAGCCCGACCAGCGCCGAACCCGGCAGCGTGGCTACCTCGGCTGCTTCCTCCGGCACGTCCTGCCTGCGCTCAGAGGCAACGACGATGCGGGAGCCATCGACCTCGTACACGCTATACGTGGCGTCTGGCTTGACGGCCAGCGCTGTGTTGCCAGGCAGAGTCCACGGCGTAGTCGTCCAGGCGACGACATAGACGGCGCCGCCGGCCGGCACTTTGTCGCCGAGCGCAGCCACCGACTCGTCCGTGAGGCGGAACTTCACGGATACCGAGGGGTCCGGCGTGTTGTCCTTGTAGCCCAGCGCCACCTCAGCATCGGACAGCGACGTCTCGCAACGCGGACAGTGCGGCGTCGAGCGCCGGTCCTGGTAGATGAGGCCCTTGTCCCACAGACTCTTGATCACCCACCAAACCGACTCGATGTACTCGTTGTCGTAGGTGATGTACGGATCGTCCATGTCGATCCAGAAGGCGATGCGCTCGGTCAGCTTCGCCCACTCTTTGACGTAGCGGAACACCGACTCCCGGCAGCGACGGTTGAACTCCTCGACACCGAACTCCTCGATCTCTGGCTTGCTCTTGAGACCCAGCTCGCGCTCAACCTCAAGCTCCACGGGCAGGCCATGGGTGTCCCAGCCGCCCTTGCGGGGCACCCGGTAGCCGCGCATCGTCTTGTAGCGCGGGAACAGATCTTTGAACGCGCGCGTCAGGACGTGGTGCACACCGGGGCGAGCGTTCGCCGTCGGCGGGCCCTCATAGAAGACGTAGGGCTTGTCTTCTGGGCGTGCCTCGACGCTCTTCTTGAACGTGTCGTGTTGCTTCCAGAACTCGAGGATCTCCTCCTCGAGCCTCGGGAAGCTCTGTCTGCTGTCTACTGAATCAAACATGACTAACCTCTTTCGGCGGCGCGCAATCAAAAAGCCCGTCCCCCGTAGGGACGGGCCATAAGGCTCGCGGTACCACCCTGCTTCTCCGGCATGCTGGAGCGCTCGTTCTCGACGCGCGGTCTCCGCCGTGGCGAAGATTATGCGCCTGCCTCTGCTAACGGGGGCTTCCGGCCGAGCCTACTTCCCTTCCGGGTTTCGGTCGGCAGCTCGGGAGTGATTTTCCGGCGGCTCTGCCACACCCCTCTCTCACCATCCGGGGCTCGCTAAGCCGGCATCGGCTGCCGTACTCGTCTCCGTCTTCGCTTTTCGGACGTCTTCGGTTGTGCGAATTAGTGTACGGTCGAGCGCGCGAAGGCGTCAAACACTACTGAAGAAACGAGGCTAAGCGACGGCGCGATGCCGAATCAGCGCCGCCGAGCCCGGACCTGCGCCACGTCTTCCGTCGCTGCGCGCGCCATGGCGAAGCATTCGGAGCAGTACACGGGCCGGTCGCCGCGCGGCATGAACGGCACCTCGGTCAGCTCACCGCAACGGTCACAGGTGGCCGGGTGCATCTGGCGCGGCGTGCGGCCGCCAAAGCTGGCGAAAGGCCCGTAGCTGACGTATCCCTGCCCCATCGGCGATTCGGCGACGCCGCCTGCCCGGCGCGAGCTACGGCACTTCTGACAACGCGCCGGGTCGTTCTCGAGGCCTCGGCTGGCATAGAAAGTCTGCTCGCCAGCGGTGAACGCAAAGCTGCCAGCGCAGTCCCGGCAGACCAGTACTCTGTCTACAAAAGGCACGGGCAATCTCCTGTGGTTGGGCGACTTTATGACAAGGGGCGGGCTCAAGTTTCGCGTCATTATAGGCACCGTTATCAACGAAAACAATGGCGACTAATAGCTATACGAATGCGCCCACCGCGAACGCCATCAAGCAGCTGTTCCTCCGTTTGACCCATATGTAGGCCCCGTATACAATTATGCGCGGCCCGCCATGCGGGCTGGTCTGCCGTTGAGCGCAACTGGCGGGCCACCCTGCAGACGGAAGTGAGGCCTTCTTGCCCAAACGAACGTACCAGCCAAAGAAGAGACGCCGCGTCCGACGCCATGGCTTCATGCACCGCAACCGCACCAGGACCGGCAGGGCGATCCTGAAGCGACGCACCCTGAAGGGCAGGTGGCGGCTCTCTGTCTGATCCACCGCACGGGCACCCAACGGGCTCGTCGGGGGACCGTAAACCGGAGGACCGCGTTGGGCTTGCCCAGGCAGATCAGGCTCCGCCACCGCAGAGACTTCGACGCCGTTTTCGCCAGTGGCCGAACCTGGAGTAACGACCTTCTTGTCTTGAGAACATTGCCGACTGACTGCGACCACAACCGCTTTGGTTTCGTGACCAGCAAACGTCTGGGCAACGCCATCGTCCGCAACCGCGTGCGTCGCCGCCTGCGTGAGACCGTCCGCGTCCTGGCAACGCGCCAGGGCTTCGACTGCGTCCTCTCCGCGAAGGCGAAGGCCGCCGACGCCGACTTCGCTCGCCTCAGCTCGGCGGCAGAATCTCTGCTTCAGCGCGCCGGCGTCCTCGCCGACCCTGCGGAGGCCTCCGCATGAAACCGATGGCCCTGGGCGCGATCCGCTTCTACCAGCGCCTCCTATCGCCCTTCTGGCCAGGCGACTGCAAGTATCAGCCGACGTGCTCGCACTACGGCCACGAAGCGATCTCCCGGCACGGTTTCTTCAAGGGCGTCTCGCTCGCCTCCTGGCGCATCGTCCGCTGCAACCCCTTTAATAGCGGCGGTTACGATCCTGTCCCCTAACCAGCGAAGCCACGGCGAGCCACCTTCAGAGGAGGACGAAACGATACCTTCGCCGAGGCGCAAGGCGCGCGCACGCCACCCTGGCCTTCTTCTGCCGCTGCTGGTCTTCGTGCTGCTCCTCTCCGCCTGCGTCGGCTTCAACAACCCGGACGGCTGGGCCGCCGCCGAAGTAGCCGACGACACCATGTTCGTGACTCTCGACGGTGGCAAGCTTTCGGCCGTCGACCCGGACACACTGAACGTCATCTGGGAGTTCCCGCCCACGGACGAGGTCGTCTGCGGTAACGAGGAGCCTCAGCAGCGCGACCTAAAGGGCATCTACGCCGCTCCCGTCGTCAGCGAAGGCATCGTCTACTTCGGCGCCTGGGACGGCATCGTCTACGCATTGGACCCGACGACCGGCAATTGCGTCTGGGACTTCGAGACGGACGGACCGATCATCGGCGGCCTGGTCCTGGCCAACGGCCTCCTCATCGCCCCCTCCTCCGACGGCAACCTCTACGCTCTCGACCCGACGACCGGCAACGAGGAACGCCGCGCGGAAGTCGGCGAGAGCTGGGCTCGGCCGGCCCTTTCCGACGGCGTCCTCTACGTTGGCAACGTTGACGGCAAACTGCGGGCGCTCGATGCGGTGACGCTGGATGAGATCTGGGACGAGCCGTTCAGCGCCGGCACAGGCCTTCTCACCGATCCAGCACTGCTCAACGGCACTGTCGTCGTCGGCGGCATGGGCCATAAGCTCTATGGCGTCGACGCGGAGACCGGCGCGGAGAGCTGGGTGTTCGACGACGCCTCGAACTGGTATTGGGGCCGCCCACTAGTCGTCGGTGACATGGTCTACGCGACGAGCCTGGACTCCCGCGTCTTCGCTATTGATGGCGCAACGGGCGAGCGCCTCTGGCAGTTCGACGGGCTGTCCCCGATTCGCGCCGGCGTAGTCATATCCGATGGCGTCCTCATCGCCGCCGACGAAAAAGGCAACGTCTACGGCATGGACCCCGAATCGGGCATCCAGGTCTGGATCGGCCCCACGGAGATCAAAAAGAAAGTGCTCGCCGACCCGTACGTGCTGGAGGACGGCAGCGTGATGATCGTGACCACCGGTGGAGACACCTTTACGGTCTCGCCCGAAGACGGCCGCCTAACCACGTTGGACATCCGATGACAACCGACACGCCGACCCCCACGAAGAGCCGCGGCAACTCGGTTCCCGTCATCATCGTGGGTACGGTGGTGGTCGCAGTCGTGACGCTGC
>CBDTZZ010000067.1:0-5899 GCA_965365035.1 uncultured bacterium
GTCCTGACCCGCGCCGAAGGTCCGAGGTCCCAGCTCATCGCTCATGCCGTATTCAGTGACCATTTTGCGGGCGACTCCACTGGCATTTTGCAGGTCATTCGAGGCGCCCGTAGTTATATCTCCAAATGCCAGCTCTTCCGCCGTCTGTCCTCCCATCATCACCGCCAACATGGCCTGGAACTGCCCTTTGGACCAGAGTCCCCGGTCCTCATCGGGAAGCAGCCGGGTGTACCCGCCTGCCGCGCCCCGCGCCACTATGGTCACCTTGTGGACCGGGTCCGCGTTGGGCAGGCTGGCTGCTACCAGGGCGTGGCCGGCTTCGTGGTAGGCGACGATTTCCCGCTCTTTTTCACTGACTTGTCTGCTTCTCCTGGCCGGGCCGGCGATCACCCGGTCAACAGCCTCTTCCAGGTCCTGGAAGCCAATGCCGCTTTTCTCCTGCCGGGCGGCCAGAATAGCCGCCTCGTTCACCAGGTTGGCCAGGTCGGCGCCGCTGAAACCATGGGTTTGCTTGGCCAGGGTTGGCAAGTCCACATCATCGAGGACGGGCTTGCCCTTGAGATGGACCCTGAGGATGGCCTCTCGGCCCCTGGCATCGGGCAGGTCCACGCTGACCCGCCGGTCGAAGCGCCCGGGGCGCAACAGCGCCGGATCCAAAATGTCGGGCCGGTTGGTGGCGGCGATGATGATGACGTTGGCCCGGTCGTCGAAGCCGTCCATCTCCACCAGGATCTGGTTCAGCGTCTGCTCGCGCTCGTCGTGGCTGCCGCCGAGGCCGGCGCCGCGATGCCGGCCGACGGCGTCGATCTCGTCGACGAAGATGATGCAGGGCGAGTTGCGCTTGGCCTGTTCGAAGAGGTCGCGTACGCGAGAAGCACCGACACCGACGAACATTTCAACGAATTCAGAGCCTGAGATGGAGAAGAAGGGCACCCCGGCCTCACCGGCGACGGCCTTGGCGAGGAGTGTCTTGCCCGTGCCGGGCGGGCCAATCAGCAGGACTCCCTTGGGGATGCGCGCGCCGAGGGCCGCGAACTTCTCCGGGTACTTGAGGAACTCTACGACTTCCTTCAGCTCCTGCGTCGCTTCCTCAAGGCCGGCGACGTCCAGGAAGCTCACGTTGCTGCGCGTGCCGGTGAACATTTTGGCCTTGCTCTTGCCGAAACTCATGGCCTGGTTGTTGGAGCCCTGCGCCTGGCGCAGGAAGAAGAAGATGATGGCGATGATGAAGATGATGGGCAGGAACTGGAGGCCGATGTTCAGGATGTTCTTAAAGGCGCTCGCTTCCTGGATCTCGACCACGGGGTATTCGGCTGATCCGGGCTCGACTCCTGCATCCTGGAGGATTTGGCGGACGGTGTCGCCCTCTTCGACTTTTGTCGTGTAGGTGGCGTCGTCGTTGCTCAGTTCGTAGTTGAGCGTCTCGCCGTCGACATCTACCTTGACGACGTCGCCGTCCTGGGCCTGCGAGATGAACTGGCTCAACTCCTGGTCGACCTTGTCGCTGCCGCCGCCGCTAAGGACGGTGAAGACAATCGCCACGATCGCGACGAGGATTAGCAGGTAGATGAAGCTATTTCGTAGCCAGCGTCCGTTCATTCAAGCTCTTTCTTTAGATGAGATGACGAGGCCCAGCGGCCCGCGCGTCAGTATCTGGATTGTATCACAGGGCACTCAGCCACTTGGCTGTCAGATAATGTGACGGGCCGGGTGCCGAATCGGTTACAGTCAGTCGTCCGAAGACAGCTTTCCCGACTGGGCCCAGTTGTCCTTATCGATGTCCTCGAAGACGATGATGGTCGCCTCGGGCGTTGTGTGAGCGATGTTGACCATCGCATCGGTAATGACGCGGGCCAGCTCCTTTTTCTGTGCTTCTGTTCTGCCTGTCCACATTTCGACTCGGACGATGGGCATGTCGTACCTCCCGTGTTATACGATGGCGGCGTCTTTCGTGGCATCTGCGACGAGTCGCCGCATTCACGGTAGGGCGGCGTTGCCGCAGTGTCAATTGTTAAATTGGATATGCGCGTTGACAGTACCGAGCACTCGCCGCTAGCATGACGCCAACGATGCCTTCTCGCCGTCCCGACTTCGCTTTCGAGCGCCGCCTCTGGCGCCAGGATGTCACCCTCGTCGCCGGCGTCGACGAAGTCGGGCGCGGTCCGCTGGCGGGCCCGGTCGCCGCTGGCGCCGTCATCTTCGCTCCCGAGCCTGGATTCCGCTGGCTGAAGGGCCTAAACGACAGCAAGAAGCTGACGGCCGAAGCGCGCGAGGAGCTGGCGCCGCTGATCTGGGAGAAGTCGTTGGCCGCGGCCGTCAGCTTTGTCTCCGCGGAGGCGGTCGATCGCATCGGCATCGCGGAGGCCTCGCGTCAGGCGATGCTCGGCGCGCTGGGGGACCTCTGTGTGCGCCCGCAGTACCTGCTCCTTGATGCGTTTCCGCTGCGCGCTTGTCGTATCGAACAGACGCCGATCATCGGCGGCGACGGGATATCGCGCTCGATCGCGGCGGCGTCGATCATCGCCAAGGTGGCACGCGATCGCCTGATGGTGGCGCACGACGAGCGCTACCCGGAGTATGGCTTCGCCTCGCACAAAGGCTACTTCACGCTCGAGCACGCTCACGCCCTGCGCGAGACCGGCCCGTGCGAACTGCACCGGCGGTCGTTCTCGCCGCTCAAGGAGCTTCTGCTGGGCCAGCAGCTGGAGCTGCTGCCAGAGCCAGCGGCAGCTCTCGTCCCCGCTTCGCTATAATTGGCGGCGACTTGCCGAACGCATAACGAAGGAGCGCCCCGTGGCTACGATCAACACCGTCTCCGGCCCCATCGATACTGCCGACATTGGCTTCACGCTGATGCACGAGCACATCCTGACGCAGTCTCCCGGTGTGAAGGAAAACTTCGCGGTGTTTGACCGCGAGGCGGAGATGGCGAACGCCGTGCAGAGGCTGAAGGACGTGCAGGATCGGGGCGTCAAAACACTTGTCGACCTGACAGTCGGAGACTGGCGCGATATCCCCTTCGTGAAAGAGGCCGTGTCTGCCAGCGGCATGCAGGTCATCGTCGCCACCGGCATCTACTGGGACGTCCCGTACTACTTCAAGGCGCAGAGCGGCCGCTCAATCGAGCACATCGCCGACCTCTTCACGCGCGACATCACGGAGGGCATCGTGGACACTGGCGTCAAGGCCGGCGTCATCAAATGTGCGGCCGACGAGCCCGGCGTGACGCCGGATGTAGAGCGAATTCTGCGCGCCGCAGCCAAGGCCCACCGGGCGACCGGCGTCCATATTTCAACCCACACGCACGCCGCGAGCGAGGTCGGCCTCAAGCAGCAGGACATCTTTGAGGACGAGGGTGTGGACCTGAGCCGCGTCGTGATCGGTCACAGCGGCGATACCGAGGACACCGTGTATCTCAAGAAGCTCTGCGACCGCGGTTCGCTGATCGGCATGGACCGCTTCGGCCTCGACTTCTTGTTGACGACGCCGCAGCGCGTGGCGACGATCCAGAAGATGTGCGAGCTGGGCTACGCGAGCCAGATTGTGCTCTCTCACGACACTGCCTGCTATTTCGACTGGGTCGATCCGCCCCTGCGAGAGAAGCTGATGCCAAAGTGGAGCTACAACCACATCCCCGACGACGTCCTGCCTGCCCTGCGCAAGGCCGGCGTGAGTGAGGACGACATTACGGCGATGACGGTGGACAACCCGCGCCGCGTCTTCGAGACGCAGGGCGCGTACTGAGGCCGGACGGCAGACGATGTCGAAAGACAACGGGCGGCGCGCGCTTGGCGAGCTGGGTGAACGGCTGGCTGCCGATCACCTGAGCGCCAAGGGCTATCGCATCCGGGAGCGCAACTTCCGGACGGCGGCAGGCGAGATCGACATCGTGGCTGAGGCTGACGGCGTCCTAGCGTTCGTCGAGGTGAAGTGCCGTCGGGGCTCGTCGATGGGCACGGCGGCGGAGTCGCTTTCGCTGGCCAAGCAGCGGCGCATGGTGGAGATGGCCGAGGCTTACGGCCAGGCGCGCGAAGATTTGCCGGAGCAATGGCGCATAGACCTCATCGCCATCGATTTCGAGAGGAACGGCCGCCTGGCTTCGCTAGTGCACTACGAGAACGCGGTCACCGCGGACGTTTGAGTCGCCGCTAGTCGTCGCTCAGGGCGGGTTCTGGGCTGAGCTTCGGCGACTTCTGTGTCCGCCGGCCGTTGTCGAATAGCGTGCCGCTGGCAACGCCGCGCACGACCGCCTTAACGAACGCCGGCTTGTCGTTGTCGACGAGGGAGCAGCGGAATGCGCAGCCGACGGAGCAACCTTCCTCACAGCCCTTCTTCGTTTTCGCGTTGGCGTCAAGATCGGCCGTCGTGTACTCGATGATCGGCTTCTGAAGGCGCCCCAGCTGCGAGGCGCAGAGCTGCACGTCGCCGTGCTCATCGACGTAGAGGTAGCGGGAGCCAGCGCGGCAAGTCCAGTCCGGCGTTTCGCCCTGCAGCAGCTTCTTGCCGTACTCGTAGTCCAGGAATGTGAACGGCTTGCCGTCGGCGTAGAAGTCCTCGTAGAGGCCAAGGTATGGCTTGCCCTTGATCGTGACGTAGCCGCGGTCGTTGTGGATCAGGTTCAGGGACATGCGGAAGCCGAACGACTGCACCTCCTGGACGAGTTCTTGGAAGTCGTCCTTCGATGCGTCGCAGAGGACAGCCGTGACGTGAACGTCGAACTTTGCCAGCTTGGCCAGCCGCTCCAGCCGCGTCTTCAGCGAGCGGAACGACTTCTGGATGTAGCGGGACGGATCGGCGTGGAGCGTGTCGATGGAGACGGTCAAGTTGTTGAGGCCGGCGTCGTTGAGGGCTGTGATTACGCCGTTACGCAGTAGGAAGCCGTTGGTAACGACGCTGGTGTTGGCCTTGCGCCCGGCATAGCGTGTGATCTCGGCGACGTCCGGATGCATGAGTGGCTCGCCGCCGAGGAGCGTGATATTGACCGAGCCCAGGCGGTGCAGGGCGTCGATGCGCTCCTTCAGGTCTTCGAGCGGCACGGGCTGGGAGAAGCTGTCGTACTCGGAGCAGTAGCCGCAGGAGAGATTGCAGCGGCGGGTGACGATGAGCTGCGCGTCCAACGGGGCGTTGGAGAAGAGAACACGGGGTACGGCCTGGAGGAGGTTCTTAATCTGCAAGCAGGCACCTTCGCAGTCGCAGCATCTTCTTCACGTTACGAGAAATTATGCGGCCTGGATGTTGGAGTGTCTATTCTTGTCACGCTCGTAAGCGACACCGCAGAGCCAGTACATCCACGGCACCCAGCCCTTCTCGCGTGCCTCCTTGCTGTCCGGCGATACGATTCGGGTCGCCAGCATCTTGCCGCCGATGGCGATGCCGAGCCCCATCATCATGACGACGAAGCCAGCAAAGGCGTCGAGGATGTAGTGGTTGCCTGTGAAGATGATGTCGGCCGTCATCACCAGCGGCATGGCCACGGCGAAGGCGCGCACGAAGAAGTTCTTGGACGCCATCCAGACGGCGATACCAGCGAGCAGGTTCCAACCGATGTGCATGCTGGGGAACGCCGCATACTCGTTGACGAAGGCGCCGAAAGTAAAGGGTCTGCCGGTGTTGTACTGGTCGAACACGGTGTCGACGAAGCCGAAGCCCTCGCTGTCCGGGATGAGCCGCGGTGGCGCCGTCGGGAAGTTGACGTAGAAGATCAGCGCGATCGCGCCGGAGAGCAAGAAGGCGTTGCGCATCAGCAGGTACTGTGGCTTGTGCCAGAAGTACATCCAGACCGCCAGCACGCCGATGATCGGCAGGTGGCCGAAGAGGTAGTAGTAGTTAAAGAAGTCGACGAGCAACTGGGAGCCCAGCACCCAGCTCTGCATCTCGACTTCCCAGAAGATGCCGATGC
>CBDTZZ010000068.1:0-5842 GCA_965365035.1 uncultured bacterium
GGTCGGTGATCACTTCGAGGGCCTGCAACTTCTCCGCTTCCGCGTCAATCCGGCGGGCGGTGCCAAGCACGACGACGGAACGGTAGTTCATCGAGTGATGGAAGACGGAACGCGCGAGGATGATGCCGTCGACCAGCGTCACCGTCAGGCACATCGGAATACCTTCGGCCAACGACTGCAGCATGCGGCTGGCCGGTGAGCCGTGAATGTACAGCGTGCGGCCGTCACGCCCGTAGATGGTCGGGATGGCGTACGGCTGGCCGTCGGTCTCGAAGGCGATGTGGCAGATCAGCCCCTCATCGAGAATCGCCGCGATCGTCTCAAAGTCGTGAAAGCCGCGGTCGGGCTTACGACGCACTGTCGTGCGCGGCGTCTGCAACCCGTCGGCGTCATGGGCGTCGTTGTCACGAGTCATGGAGCCACGAGTATACAGCGCGGCGGGCGAATTCGGTCACCTTTTTCCGCCTCAAGCGTTCCGATACACTGAGTGCACCATGAGTTCCGCCAGAAAGACGATCGAGCTGTACGATACGACCCTGCGCGACGGCACGCAGATGGAGGGCATCTCGCTCTCCGTCTCCGACAAGCTGAAGATCGCGCAACGGCTCGATGAGATCGGCGTGCACTACATCGAGGGCGGCTGGCCGGGCTCGAACCCCAAAGACGCCGAGTTCTTCGCGAAGGCCGGCGACCTGAACCTGCACAACGCCAGGCTGGCGGCGTTCGGCTCCACCCGGAAGGCCGGCGCGGAGGCCGAGAACGACCCTAACCTGCGCGCCGTCGTCGAGGCCGGGACGCCCGTCGTCACTCTCGTCGGCAAGGCCAGCGACAAGCACGTCACGGAGATCCTGGAGACGACGACCGAGGAGAACCTGGCGATGCTGGCGGATTCGTTCCGCTTCCTCAAGAGCAAGGGTCTCACCGCCTTCTTCGACGCCGAGCACTTCTTCGACGGCTTCGCCTCCGACAAAGCCTACGCGCTGCAGTGCCTGAAGACGGCCGCGGAAGCCGGCGCAGATTGCGTCGCGCTCTGCGACACGAACGGGGGCACGGTACCGTCGCAGGTCGCCGAGATCGTGCGGCTGGTTGTGTCAGAAGTGCAGTGCCAGGTGGGGATACACGCGCACAACGGCGCCGACGTGGCGGTCGCCAACACGCTGGTAGCAGTTGAGGCGGGTGCAACGCAGGTACAGGGCGCGGCGAACGGCTACGGCGATATGAGCGGCAACGCCAACATGTTCAGCATCATCGCCAACCTCAAGCTCAAGATGGGCGTCGACGTCGTCAGCGACGCACAGATGCAGAAGCTGACAGAGGTATCGCACTACATCAGCGAGCTGGCCAACATGCCCCCGAGCGCCCGGCAGCCCTACGTTGGTTCGGCCGCCTTCGCGCACAAGGCCGGGCTGCACGCCGCTGCGGTCGTCAAGCAGGCGTGGTCTTATCAGCACATCGATCCGGCGGAGGTCGGCAACGACACGCGCATCCTCGTATCGGAGCTGTCCGGGCGGCGCAACATCATCGCCAAGCTGGAGGAGCAGGGCCTGCACCTGGACCTGAGCCAAGCCGACGTGCGCGAGATCCTCGAGCGCGTGAAGGTGATGGAGTCAAAGGGCTTCGTCTACGAGGGTGCCGAGGCATCGTTCGAACTCCTGGTGCGACGCAGCCGCCCCGACTACCGCGCCTACTTCGAGCTTGTCGACTTCATGATCGTCGAGCGGCGTCACCACGACCCCGGGGACGACGGCCGCGACATGATCTCCGAGGCGATGGTCAAGCTCCGCGTAGGCGAGAGCGTGCTGATCACAGCGGACGAGGGAAACGGCCCCGTCAACGCCCTGGACGGCGCCGTGCGCAAGGCGCTTGCTGAGTCGTATCCGGACATCCACTCGATCCACCTGGTCGACTACAAGGTGCGCATCATCGACTCTGCCGCCGGCACTGGCGCTTCCGTTCGCGTGCTGATCGAGTCCACGAACGGCAAAGACACCTGGACGACTGTCGGTTCCTCGACCGACATCATCGAAGCGTCGTGGCTGGCGCTCGCGGACAGCCTTGAGTACTGGCTCATTCGCCACGCCGCGGCGTAACCTGCGGCCAGGGCTGACGTTCTCATCGGCGTGACCCATATGATCCAGCGACTGCCGCGACCGCCCTCCGGGCATTCTCTAGCCAGCTCGCGACACGCATGAACTGGCTCGACGTCCTGATCGTCGTCGTCCTCGTCGGCTTCACCGTCGCCGCGTTTCGGGCCGGGTTGATCCGGGAGATCGTCACGCTGACAGCCGTCATCGCCGGCATCGTGATCGCCGGGACGCTGTACGAAAAACTGGCGAGCGATGTCCTCGTCTTCATCGACGACGAGGCCGCGGCGGAAGCCGTAGCGTTCCTCGCCCTGTTCGGAGCCGTTTACATCTTCGGCCAGATCGCCGCATACATGCTGAAAACAGGCGCGTCGCTACTGATGCTAGGCGTGTGGGACCGAATCGGCGGCATTGGGTTCGGCCTGATCAAGGGCCTGCTGATCGTCCAGGTATTGCTGCTGGTTTTCGCGGCCTACCCCAGCCTGGGCCTCGAAGGAGCAATTGACGGCTCGGCGCTGGCACCGTACTTCGTCGACGACTTCTCGTTCCTGCTGAGCCTTCTACCGCAGGCCTTCGAAGACCGCATCGACATCTTCCTCGATCCGCTGGGTACCTAGCGCTTGACGGCCCGATTATTGCCGCCTCTCAAATCTGTCTGATAGTATTGAAATCCAGTGGAGATGCAGTATGGGGCCACGTTTACCAGTATTGGTGCTCAATCAGAACTTTGAGCCGCTGAACGTCTGCAACGTCCGGCGCGCTCTGGTTTTACTTGGCCGCGATAAAGCGGAGACGATCGAAAACGGCCGCGGCTACCTGCATAGCGCCACCGAGATCTTCGAGATACCCTCCGTCATCCGCCTCGGCTATCTGATCCACCGTCCCCGGCCGCAGGGCCGCCTGACGCGGCGCGACATCTTCCTGCGCGACAAGTTCACCTGCCAGTACTGCGGCAGCCAGTCGAAGGACCTGACGCTGGATCACGTGCTGCCGCGCCATCGCGGCGGGAAGCACGAGTGGGATAACGTCGTCGCCGCCTGCAAGCGTTGCAACCACAGGAAGGCCGGCCAAACGCCGGAAGAGGCGCGCATGTACTTGCGCCACGACCCCTACCAGCCCACCTACAGCTACTTCCGCACGTTCTACCACTACCTCGAGCGCAACGAGGGCTGGCGGAAGTTCATCCCGGCGATCGACGGCGAGCTAGACGTCGGCTTCGCTTAAGTCGCGCCGCTAGCGCGTCCTACGATTGGCAGCCGCGGCAAAAGTTCGTCTCGCGCCCACCCGACTTGATCGATGTGATCCTGTGGCCGCAGCGCGGGCAGTCCTCGTCAGCCTTCTTGTGCACACGAAGATGACCCCGGTACATCCTCACCGGTAGGCCCTTCTCCTCAGTCAGCTCCGTGACGATTGGAGTGGCCCAGGCCATCGTGTCCCGGATGGCGTGGAACAGCTTGCGCAGGTCCTCCTCCGGAACGTCCGTGCGCTTGCGGAACGGGTGCAGGCCAGCCTCCCACAGAACCTCGTCCGAGTAAGCGTTGCCAATGCCGGCGATCATGCGCTCCTTCGTGATGATGTTCTTGATCATGCCGCGGCCCTTCATCATCACGGCCAGGAAGCCGTCTTCGTCCAGCTCGGGGCTCATGACGTCCGGGCCCATCTCCGTCCAGCGCGGGACGTGCTCAGCGAACTCCTCCTCGCGGACGAGGAAGGCGCGCCCCATCATACGGTCGTCGAAATAGCGCAGGTCCATGCCGTTGTCGAGGTGCAGGATCCAGGCCGTCTTGGAGCGGCGCTTGTGCTTGGGCTCGACGTACTGGAAGCGGCCGGCCAGCATGGCGTGGACGACAAGAAAGTCGCCACTTTCGAACGGAAAGATGAGGAGCTTGGCGTGACGGTAGACGGGCTTGAACGTCTGACCCTTCATCCGCTCCAGGAACTCCTCGCGGCCGGCGCGCACGATCCAGGCGATCGGCGCCTCGGCCTCGACCACCTTCAGGCCGGGCAGGCGCTTGTTGAGGTACGTTGCGTAGGCTTCAAGGTCCGGTATCTCAGGCATCTGTTGTGAGCCTCAGGACGATCGGCCTTCCGCTCGAAAGCGGGGATAGGAGCCAAGGACTCGGAAGGAGGAGCAGTTCTTCTCGATCGTCTCCAGGGCCTCGGCCAGAGCGGCGTCCAGGCGGTGACCGTTCACGTCGACGAGGAAGATGTACGTTCCTAGTTTCTCCTTGCTGGGCCGCGATTCGATCTTCGAGAGATTGATCGAGCGAGAGGCGAACTCCTGCAGAGCGGCGACGAGCTGACCGGGCTGATCCTCGTTGGCGAAGGCGAAGGCCAGCGAAGTCCTGTCCTCGCCCGTTGGGGCGTGGTCCTGGCCGGCGACGGTGACGAAGCGGGTGTGGTTGGGGCTACGGTCCTGGATGCCGCTGGCGAGCACCTCTGCGCCGTAGTGCTCGGCGGCGCGGCGGCTGGCGATCGCGGCTACACCGTCGCGAGACATCACGGCCTCGACGGCTGCCGCGGTCGAAAGCGCCGCCTCGATCTCGGCAGCGGGGTACTCACGCGAGATGAAGGCCCGGCACTGGGCGATGGCCACGGGGAACGACTTGATCACGGTGACGTCGTCTTTGCGCGTGCCCGGCTTCACGAGAAGCAGATGCTCGATCGGAAGCACAGTCTCGCTGCGAATGTAGAGCGGCTTCTCGGCGTGGATCAGCAGGTCCAACGTTTCGTTGACGGCGCCCTCGATGCTGTTCTCGATCGGGACGACGCCCTCTTCCGCCTCGCCATCGCCCACGGCCGCAGCTACGGCCGTGATGCTCACAAGCGGCACGAGGTCGAAGCCGCCACCGGCGCGCTCGGCATAGATGAGCGCCGCCGCCTCGCTGTTAGTACCGGGGGGACCGAAGTAGGCCAGAGTCCTCGTCATGCGACGATTGTACCGTCAGGCGGGGCCGATGAGGACGGCTCGCAGCGCATCCTCGTTCTCGTGGCGCGTGACGGCGACGATCTCATCCTCGATCGCGATCTTCGTTTCGGGCGTCGGCGTCCGCGGCGCTCCGTCCTGGCTGATCACGAGGACGATGATCGACTCAGGCGGCAGTACTAGATCCTTGATCGCGGTACCGACCACATTCGCCTCGGCCGGCACCTTGACGGCGACGAGCTCCAGGCCGCCGGCCAGCGTCAGGAACGGGATCATCTGGTGCGTCGGCAGCTCCTGCTCGATCTGCGCCAGAATCGCGCCGGTGGCGCTGACAGTCGTATCGATGCCGAGGCGCTGGAAGATCTCCTGGTTCTTAGGGTTGTTGATACGGGCGACGGTTCGCGGGACGTTGAATTTGACCTTCGCCACCTGGCACGACACCAGATTGTCCTCGTCGTCACCGGTGACCGCGATGACCATGTCGGCGCGGCCGAAGCCGGCGACCTCCATAGTCGCCGCCTCGCAGCCATCGCCGCGCAAGACGATGTCGCCCAGCTCTTCGGCGATGCGCTCGCACTTGGCGGCGTCCTGCTCGATGATCAGCACCTCATGCTGCGGCTCGGAGAGCAGCTCTTTGGCCAGGTAGTAGCCGACTTTGCCGCCGCCGACGATGATGACGTACACCTAGGCCTCCTCGCCCGCGGGTGGATCCTTGCTGAGCAGGTCGTACAGGACGTTCGCGCCCATGACCGTCGGACTGATCGTCTCCAGCCCAAGCCCACGGTACATCTCCTCCCGGATCGGGTCATAGATGCGACAGAGCGTCCGCGGC
>CBDTZZ010000069.1:0-5829 GCA_965365035.1 uncultured bacterium
CTGGGAGGGCGTCGGCCTGTGCAGTTATTTATTGATCGGCTTCTGGTATGAGAAGCGCTCGGCGGCGGAAGCAGCCAAGAAGGCGTTCATCACGACACGAATCGGCGACGTCGGTCTCCTCATCGGCATCATCATGCTCTGGCTTGATGGGCCCAACACCTTCAACATCCAGGAGATAATTACCTTCGCGGAGCGAGGCGGATACGACACCACGTACCTGACCGCCGCCGTCCTCTTCCTGTTCATGGGCGCGCTCGGCAAGTCGGGTCAGTTCCCACTACACGTCTGGCTGCCCGACGCGATGGAAGGCCCGACCCCGGTCTCGGCGCTGATCCACGCCGCGACGATGGTGGTCGCCGGCGTCTACCTCGTGGCCCGCATGCTGCCGTTGTTCGAGTTGGCCGATCCGATCGCGCTGGACATCGTGCTCGCAGTCGGGCTGATCACGGTGATGATCTCGGCGACGATGGGCCTGGCGGCGACGGACATCAAGCGCGTCATCGCCTATTCGACGCTGAACTCGCTCGGCCTTATGTTCGTCGCGCTCGGCTCAAGCGCCGTCACGGCGGCGATGCTGTACCTCTTCGTGCACGCCTTCTTCAAGGCGCTGCTCTTCCTCGGTGCGGGCTCCGTGATCCACGCTACGGAGGAGCAGGATATGAACCGCCTGGGCGGTCTGGCGGCGAAGATGCCGATCACGGCAGCGATGTTCGCAATCGGCACCCTGGCGATGATCGGCATCGTCCCGCTCTCGGGCTTTTGGGCCAAAGACGAAGTGCTCATCGTCACCAAGGAGGAGCAGCACATCGTCGTCTACCTGTTGCTACTCTCCAGCCTTGTGATCACCGGGCTATACATGACGCGGCTCTTCGTGCGCACGTTCCTCTTTGCCCCGCGCGATCAAGAAATCTACGACCACGCGCACGAAAACGGGCCGCTCATCACCGTGCCGCTGCTGATCCTCGGCCTGCTGGCGACGGTCGGCGGCTTCGTCGTCTTCGACGAGGTCGGTGAGGCGCTCGGCTTTGCGGGCGGCTTCGGGCAGTTCGTCTTCCTGCACGATGCGCACGAGTTCGAGTTCCACCTGGACGTGGCCATCACTTCGACTGTGCTCGCCGGGGGCGGCGTTGTATTCGGCTGGTTCCTCTGGCGGGACAAGGCAGAGCTGGCGGCGAGCATTCGCGACCGGTTCGCGATTATCTCGAAGCTGCTGGCGAACCGCTACTACATCGACGAAATCTACCAGTTCGGGATCGACCATATCGTGCTCGCAGCCGGAGCGGTTATCGCCTGGTTCGACCGCGTCGTGGTCAACGACGGCGGCGTCAACGGCTCCGCCAGCGTCGGCTACTTAGCCGGCTTCGAGGCCAAGTTCCTGCAGACCGGCCGCCTCCCGAACTACGCGCTGGCGATCGTCGCCGGCATTCTCCTCTTGTCGGTCGTCATGCTGGTAACGCTGGTGTAGCTGATGGAATACGTACTTCTCGCGCTGCTCGTCATTCCGCTGGCCGTCTGCCCGCTGTTCATGGTGATTCCATCGCAGTATCCGCAGCTGGCGCGTTACCTGGCAGCACTTGCCGCCGGCACGCTCTTCGCGCTGTCCCTGCTCCTCTTCGTCGCCTACGAGTTCGATGGCGGCAGCGGCCTGCGCTACGAGCTGCAGTGGACCTGGCTGGAGAACATCGGCTTCCTGGGCGAGGATGGCATCTCCTTCTATCTGGCGCTCGACGGCATTGGAGCGCCGATGGTGTTGCTGAACGGCGTCGTCATCTTCGCGGCGGTGTTCGTCTCCTGGAACCTCGCGAACCGCACCAAGGACTTCTTCGTGCTGCTGTTCCTGCTCGTCGCGGGCGTTTACGGCGTGTTCATCTCGCAGGACCTCTTCTTCTTCTTCTTCTGGTACGAGGTGGCCGTGCTGCCGATGTTCCTGCTGATCGCCGTCTGGGGCGCCAGCAGCGAGTTCAAGACGTTCGCCCGCACCAAGGAATACGGTGCGATGAAGCTGACGCTGATGCTCGTCGGCGGCTCCGTCCTGATCTGGGTCGCCATCATGGCGCTCTTCATCGAAGCCGGCGCCGGGACGTACGACATGACGGTGCTGAGAGAGGCCACGCTGGACGAAGACTTCCAGAAGGTGGTCTACCCGCTCTTCATGATCGGCTTCGGCGTGCTGGCCGGAATGTGGCCGCTTCATACGTGGTCGCCCGACGGACACGTCGCGGCGCCGACGGGCGTCTCGATGCTACACGCGGGCGTCCTGATGAAGCTCGGCGCGTTCGGAATTCTGCGCGTTGGCATGACACTGCTGCCGGAGGGCGCGGAGTTCTGGGCGCCGGTCCTGATGGGGATCGGCGTCACGGGGGCGGTCTACGGGTCTGTCTCGGCGTTGGCCCAAACCGACCTCAAGTACATGGTCGGCTACTCAAGTGTGAGCCATATGGGTTTCGTGCTCATGGGCCTGGCGAGCATGAACCAGATCGGCGTCAACGGCGCGGTGCTTCAGATGTTCGCGCACGGTGCGATGACGGCTCTCATGTTCACGAGCGTTGGCGCGCTCTATGACCAGGCGCACATCCGCGACATGACACAGTTCGGCGGTATAGCCAAACCGATGCCGCGCCACACCGCCTTCTTTACGATCGCCGGCTTATCGTCGCTCGGCTTACCGGGCCTGGCCGGATTCGTTGCCGAGTTCCATATCTTCGTCGGCGTTTTCGAGGCCGGCTACTGGTGGGCCGGCGTCCTGGGCATCGTCTCGGCGGCGATCACCGCGACATACATCTTGCGCATGCTGGCGAAGGCCTATTTCGGGCCGCTTAACGAAAAGTGGGCCGGGCTGAAGGAGATGCGGCTCGGCGAGCAGTTCGCCGCCGTGCTCCTTATCGCCTTGATCCTCTTCATGGGCCTCTGGCCGGCGCCGTTCATCGACCGCATCAGCGCCACCGTTGAGATGATTCCGGGGATCACGGGATGAGCACCTCTCTCGAATGGGGACTGCTGGCGCCCGAGTTCCTGCTCGCAGGCTGGGCGGCGTTCATCATCCTCATCGATCTCTTCTGGGGCGGCCTGGGCAAGGAGCGTCTGGGCTGGCTAGCGGCGATCGGCGCTGCCGCTGCCGGCGCGCTCTCGCTGATCTGGGTCGGCGACACGAAGGAGTTCGGCAATCTGGCCGACATCAACGACTACACGACGCTCTTCCGCGTCCTCTTCTGCGGCATCGGCGCAACCATCTGCATCATCTCCGCGCGCTACGTAAAGGATCGCCTGCTGCACCCGGGCGAGTTCTACGCGCTGATCTTGCTCGCCGTCATCGGCGCCAACGGCATGGCGGCGGCACACGAGCTGTTGACCGCCTATATCTCGCTAGAGCTGCTCAGCTTCAGCCTCTACACCCTCACGGCCTACGCCAAGTTCGACCTGCGTTCTAACGAGGCCGGCCTAAAGTACATGCTGCTGGGCGCATTCTCGTCCGCGATCTTCCTCTACGGCATCGGCCTTATCTACGGGACGACGGGCTCGACCCAGTTCGCTGAGATCGGCGAGGTGCTGAGCGGAGATACGAGCGACATCGAGTGGGGCATGTACCTGGGCCTCGCGCTGATCATCGGCGGACTGGGATTCAAGGTGGCGGCGGTGCCGTTCCACATGTACACGCCGGACGCCTACGAAGGGGCGCCGATCCCGATCACGGCGCTGATTTCGGCGCTGGGGAAGGCGGCAGGGTTCGCTTTCTTCCTGAAGCTGTTCGCAGTGGCCTTCCTGCCCTTGATCGACGACTGGCGCTACTTCATCGCCGGCCTCGCCCTGGCGACGATGGCGCTCGGCAACCTGGTCGCCATCCAGCAAAGCAACATCAAGCGGATGCTCGCGTACTCCAGCATCGGCCAGGTGGGCTATCTACTGATGGGCATCGCGGCGCTCTCGCCGGATACCGCCAGCGCGCTGGTGCTGCATCTGATCGGCTACGCCGTCACGAACCTGGCGGCGTTCACCTGCGTCATCCTCTACTACAACTGGACCGGCAAGGAAGAGATCAAGGACTACAAGGGCCTGGCTCAGCGCGCACCCTACGTCGCGCTCTGCCTGACGATCGCCCTCTTCTCGCTGGCCGGCATGCCGCTCTTCGCCGGCTTCACCACGAAGTTTATCCTCTTCCAGGCGGCCGCCGACGAGGACATGCTGTGGCTGGCGGGCGCGGCGGCGTTCTTCAGCTTCGTGTCCCTCTACTACTACCTGATCGTGATCCGCGAGATGTACGTGGGCGAAGCAGAGGAGAAGACGCGCTTCCCGACACCGTGGCTGGAGTACACGGCGCTGACGGTGCTTGTGGCCGGCGTCTTCCTGATCGGTCTCTACCCCAGGCCGGTCCTGGAACTGGCGGAGGACGCAACGGCGACAATCTTCGTCAGCGAGGAGTTAGAGTCTGGCGAAGATCTCGTAGGAGTACCTTAGCAACGTAACAAGTAGGGCTCTTCGGCCTTCCAATAGTCATGAGGTTTGCCCCGCCGCACACCGGGCGACTCGTGATAGGAGCCGCTTTAACCATTCTGCTGCTTGTGATGGCCGCGTTCTTGCTGTTGCGGCCGTCGGCGGCACACGCCGGCGGGCAGCCGAACTTCCTGCTTCCCTGGCAGCACGGTCAAACGTGGCTTACGGGGGTGTCCGGCTTCCACAACGCGAACGATGCGATCGACTTCTTCCCGCCCGATACGCCGCTCGGCACCGGCGTTAAGTGCGAAGGCGATCCGGACTGGGTGTTCTTGGTCTCGTCATACTTCGTCCTGGCGTCGGCGCCGGGCGTCGTCGTCCAGGCGAGCAACGCGTCGGTGCTGATAGATCACGGTGGCGGCTGGCGATCACGCGCCTACCACATGACGGGATTCGTGGTCGAGGTGGGGGACTACGTGACGGCCGGCCAGCGCCTCGCCCGTCCGTCGACGCTGGGCTTCTGTTCCAGTGGGCCGCACGACCACTTCTGGATCGAGGGGCCCAACGGCGAGACGACGGCTGACGTGACGCTGTCCGGCATCCCGGCCACGGAGATCGATACCAACACCTACTACAGCAACACATCCAACTTCGAACCTACGGGAGGCGGTACCACACCATCGCCTGTGCCAACTGCCACGCCGCCACTTCCACCGCCTGCGCCACGCTCACGCTCGCTCCCCTGGCCGCCTGGGCCGCTCTCTTGGCCATGGTGTTCCTCGCCGGGCTGTTCACCCTCCACCAGTTCACAGACCTCGACGTGCTCTGGCACGTCCGAACCGGGGAATGGATTCTGGGGCACGGGCAAGTCCCCCACACAGATCCCTTCGGAGGCATGACTTCCGGAGACTCGTGGCTGGATGTGGCCTGGGGGGCCCAGCTTGTCGCCGCGATCATCGCGGACCGCGTCGGGCTGGCCGGGCTGCAACTGGTGGTGGCCGCACTTGTCATGGTCACCCTCCTCGTATTCGCCAGGAACACAACCCTCACTCCCACGGTCCTCGCTTGCGTCTTGCTGTTTGTCCTGACCGTGTGGCAGCGCCTTCTTGTTCGCCCGGATATCCTGACTATCCCGCTCACCATGATCGCCCTGGCTTTGATGGAGCGGCTGCCTCGAGCCCCGCGATCCTCCGCCGTTCTGCTCGCTTTATTGACGGCGCTGTGGGTCAACTTGCACGGTTCTTTCGTTCTGGTGCCGCTACTTCTGCTGGCAGCTACAGCAGGTTCACTCGTTCTTCGTGCTGAGCGCCGGACCCTGAGAGTCCATGCGTCTGCCCTGTTGTTCTGCACCCTGGCGGCAACGGTCAATCCTTACACTTTCCGCATCTACGGCCTGTTCCT
>CBDTZZ010000070.1:0-5755 GCA_965365035.1 uncultured bacterium
TCCTTGGCGAAGTCTGGCGTGTGAGCCGAGTGACCGTCGACGCGACCGGCGTTGGCGAGACGATCGCGACGGTGCTGGCGCGCCGCCTTGGGGAGGATGTCGTCCAGCCGCTGCGCTTCTCCGCGGAGTCGAAGTCCCGCCTGGGCTTCGGCCTTCTGGCAGCCGTCAACGGCGGCCGCCTCAAGTGCTACGCCGCCGATGGTTCGCCGGAGCACGCCACCTTCCTCAGCGAAATCGAACTAGCGCGCGTCGGCTATCGCCCGGGCGAGCGGATGACCTTCTACGTCGACGCCGCCGATGGACACGACGACTATCTTTCGAGCCTAGCGCTCGCTGTGGATGCCGGACGCGACGGGATACCGCAGCCGCGCGTCGCCCGGGGCCGCGCCCCGGTCCTAACCAGGTAAGAGCACGTAAGGAGGGAATGCGATGACCACAACGGTGATAACGCAGACAGAGACGGAACAGCTCCGGCTGCCGATGCGAGACGCGGCCAAACCACGTGTACGCTCCGACGCCCTGCCGGAGTTCACGCGATACCGGGACAACGGCTGCGATGTGCATCCAAGCTGCCTGAGTTGCCCGCTGCCTCGGTGCCGCTACGAGGAGCCGGGGGGCCTGCGCGCGCTCCTCAACAAGACGCGCGACGAGCAGATCGCCAACCAGCGGGCGTCGGGCGTGCCAGTGGCCGAGCTGGCGACTCGCTTCGGTGTTTCGCGGCGCACCGTCTTTCGCGTCCTCGGCAATAAATCGCGGCAACCGATACCGATCCGTCAGCAAGACGTGGCCCCAACCAACGGCCAAACGAGAAGGGAGGCGAACTGTGCGTAGCATGATCACGGCAACAATTCACACCGCCGGATACCTGGCGCTAACGAGCAGCGCGCTCTGGATGCTCTTCCGCTTCGCGCCCTAGCCGGACCCCGACGGGTCCATAGGACGAGCGGAGATTGCCCGGGGAGGCCGGGCCCAATGGGAGGAGGAGGACGAAGTGGCAATAGCAACGACGCAGGTGCTAGCGGATGTACCGCTGCCGCAGCGGCTGACCACGCTGGACAGCGAACGAATGCGCGCCTATCGCGGGAACCTGGAGTTCTACGAGGGGCGCCAGTGGACGGAATCCCAGCGGCGACGCGACCGCCGGCTAACGTTCAATTACGCCCGCACGATCATCGAGAAGACCGCCTCGTACACGATGTCCGGCCTGTCGTCGGTCGTCGATCCGGCGGATGGGTCGCCGGAAGCAGCCGAGGCGGCGCGGCGATCGGAGCAGGCGCTGCGTGAGGTCTACGACGCCAATGCGCTCGACCAACTGGACTTCGACAACGAGATCGACTGCTCGGTGCTGGGCGACGCCGCGTACAAGGTGACGTGGGACGCTGTCGAAGAACGCGTCCGCGTTTCGGCGCCGGACGTCCAGGGGCTCTTCGCCTGGTGGCTGGCCGACGATCCGTCGCGCGTCTGGCGCGTGGCGTCGCGCTACACGCTGGCGGGAGACGAATCGGCGGCGCTCTTCGACATTCCGGCATCGACGGCCGCCGAGCGCAGCGTGGTCGAAGTCTGGACGAACGACACGTTCGAGCTCTGGCTCGACGGCGTCCTCGCGGAATCGGCGGACAATCCGTACGGCTTCATCCCGTTCGTGATCTACCCGAACATCCGGGAGCCGAAGCAGTTCTGGGGTGTCTCTGACCTCGTCGCCGTCAAGGAGCCCCTGCGCGAGTTGAATCGCGCGCTCACGCAGCTCTCGACGATCCTCGAGATGTCGGGGAACCCGATCGCGGTGCTGGAGAACGTGACCGAAGCGCAGGACATCGCCGTCCAGCCCGGCGCGGTCTGGGAGATTCCGGAGAAAGCTCGCGCCTACTTGCTCGATCTGCTGCAGGGCGGCGGCGCCAGTCTGCACGTCGAATACGCCAACCTCGTCTTGCGCACAATGCACGACCTGGCGGAGGTGCCACGCAGCGCCTTCGGCGACAACCGCCAGGCGCTCTCCGGGGTGGCGCTCCAGCTGGAGCTGGACCCGCTGCTGAAGAAAGTGTCTCGCAAGCGCCTGATCCGTGGCGCCGCTTTGCGCCGGCGCAACGAGATGGTGCTGCGGATCCTGGAGGGCCAGACCGGTGAGAGCTTCGCGCCGTTCCGCAGCCGCATCGCCTGGGCGCCCGTCCTGCCGCAGGATCGCTCGCGGCTAGTCGAGGACGAGACGCGGCTCGTCGCTGCTGGCATTCACTCGCGGCGCACGGCCGCGGGCCTGCTCGACGTTGCGGACCCGGACAGTGAGTGGGCGCGCTGGCTCAGCGAAGAGTCGGCGTCGAGCGAAGACGGCGGTGGATGATGACGAACGAACCGCTGGGTCTACCGAGAGGAAGTGTGCGCGCCGTGATGTCTGTCGCGGTGGTGCTGGTGGCTGGCGCGATCGTTGCCTACTTGCTCGTGCGTGATCCGTCGTCCGACCTGACGATGATGGTCGTCGGCGGCTGGGCGACGGCGCTGGGAAACGTGATCGGGTTCTACTTCGGGGCGCGCGGCACGGAGCAGTAACGTCAGGCGTCGCGGGCAGAGCCGTCGGAGCGGGCGGCCAGGTGCCTCTCCCAGGCCTGGCGGAAGATGGCCAGTCCCCAGCGGTAGCCCCAGGCGTCGCCGAGGCTGTTCGCCACGTTAGCGGAGAAGATGTAGAAGAAGATCATCACACCGAAGAAGGCGGTGAAGGACCACCACGTTACGCCGGCGAAGGCCAACGGTACTAGCGCCAGCACAACACCGATCGTCAGGCCGATCCAGGCGATGCTGCGGACGACAGCGCCCTCGCGGCCCCGTCGTCTGCGGTGGGCCTCGATGATCTCCAGCGGCACGCTCTCCACGGTGCCGGCCCCGGCGGCGGACGTTCCGCAGTGCGGGCAATCGTCGTTCTTAGCCTGGCGTGGGTGATAGCAGTTGCCGCAGAAACGGCCGGCGTTGGGAGCGCGGCCGGCGAGCACGGCGTCCAGCCAGGCGACGAGACGCGCCGAGATGATCTCATCGTCCCGGTCGCCTGCGGAGGACTCGGATCCGGAAGGCTGCTCGCCTGCTTGTGCCTGTGACATTACTCGTCGGTCATCATGCCGAAGACCTTGTCCGGCCTGATCACGAAGAGCAGCCGCTGCTCGCCAGGCTTCAGGTTCGGATACTCGTCGAGGCCCATGTACTTCTTGGCAAGCTTGTGGATGTTCTCGACGGCGCCCTCCGTCCGCACCTCGACCACTTCGCCCTGGATCGACGCCGATTGATACGGTGCATCCTGGTTGTAGATCGAGATCGCGACGCGGGGGTCGCGCCGGACGTTGCGGGGCTTGATACGCCCGTCTGCTGTGTTCACGAGGATATTGTCGCCCTCGACGTCGACCCAGACGACGCTAACCTGCGGCGAGCCATCGGGCATTATCGTGGCCAGGTGACCGAAGTTCTTTCCTTCAAAGAGAGCGCGGACACCGGGAGTAAGGTCTGCCATCGTAATCAGTTCCTTCTTTCTAACGTTCCGTCAGTCACTAGCCTATCGTAGCAGCGGCCCGAAGGTTAGGCCCCGGTTAGGGAGCCGGAGAGATTGCGTTAATCGGCGCCAGAAACGCCCCTCGGCCGTATCGCCGGGCGACAACCGGCGTCTGACATATTACGAGGACCGGTGCACGTCACCGGCCCACGAAACCGAATCAAGCAGCCGGCGCCGCGAGTGGTAAATCGCCCTCCCTTCGCCGCGGCGATGGCACAAGAAGGAGCCCGAGATGGCGTGGTTGACTTCGCTTCTCAATAAGCCGGAGACCATCGAAGACGAGCGCGAAGCGTCCGCAGAGGACGCCGCAGTCGCGGATGAGAACGGCGCGCAGCCTCCGCCAATAGCGGACGGCCCACAGCTGGCGATCCTGGCGCCGGACATCGCCGGGATCAGTTCGTTCGGCCTGCGCTTCTTCGCGGACGCCGCCACCGCCGCCGCAGAAATCGAGCAGCTGCCGCCGGAGATGCGCCGCGGCACACACGCCTTCTGGGCGCTGCACGACGAGCCGATCGTCGGGCCGGACGATCACTGCGAAGCGCTCGTCCTCATCCGGGCCAGCCAGGACTCCAGCGTCGTCTATGCTGTCTCGTTCGTCGACATGGAGAGCGCTTGGTCGTTCGCTCGCTTCGAGGCCAAGCGCGGCCTCGATGTCTCCGACCTCACCATCCTCTGGGCCGCCTTCGTGACGGTTCGCGAGGAGCTGGACGGCGTAAGCATTCTACCCGCAGCCGCACCGGCGACCAAAGCGAACGCCACGACCTCCGAGCAGAGCGCCGCCGTGCTTGAGCCCACCGAGCCCGCGCGCCGCGATGAGCCAACGATCAGCGCCAGCACCGCAGCCGTAGAGGCGCCCGACCCACCGAAGCCGGCAGAGACCGAGACCGCACGCCGCGGCGCAGAACGCCGCGAGGCGGAAGAGGCAACCCGCATAGCCGAACAGGCGCAGGATGAACTGCGAGAAGCGCGCGCGGCTGCCGACGCCGCCCGTGCCCGGGCGGAATCTGAGACGAGACTCCTCCATGAGGCCGAGCGCCGCCTGGAGGAGCAGCAGGCCGCCGCGGACGCTGCCAGCTCTCGGGATCTTGCGGAAGCCAGGAACTCTTCCGCCGCCGAGGTAGGGACACTCACGGAAGACGTTCTTGAAGAGCCCGCGGCACGCGGCACGATTTTCGCGCACGCTTCAGCGACCGAGACCGAAGAGGGTACAGAAGCTCCGACGCTGGACGCGTTCGACATCGCCGATGAAGTGGCGCGGCTGCTGGAGAACCGGCGCTGGGACAAGCGGGAGGAGCCGTTCCACGGCTTCGACTCGCCGCCCGGCAAATTCTAGCGGCTAGTCGTGACCGATCTTGCGGTCCGGGTCGATGCGGTCCCGAATCACTCGCTTGACGTCGGCCGGTTCCGGCATCTCCTTCGTCTCGCGGTTCGTGGCGATTACCTCGCCACCAAGAGTCACTTCGAAGATGCCACCGCTGCCCGGCACGATCGCGACTTCCCCAAGGTCAGCGCCGAACGTCGTCAACAGCTCCTGCGCCATCCATGACGCACGCAGCAGGAAGCGGCACTTCGTGCAGTAAGTGATCTCGATGCGCGGCGCCGTCATCGCGTTAGTCGATGACGAATGAGTCAGCCATGGCTCATTCCAGCGGCCGCATGCTGATCGCCTGCTCGCGCTCCGGACCAACAGAGATCAGGCAGATGGGCACACCCAGCTTCTCCTGAATGTACAGAACGTAGGCCTGCGCCGCCTCGGGCAGGTCTTCGAAGCGGCGGACGCCGGCGGTGTCCGACCTCCAGCCGGGCAGCTCTTCGTACACAGGCTCGACGCGGGCCAGGTCAAACCCGCTCGCCGGCATCGCCTTGACGGTCCGGGAGCCGATGCGGTAGGCGGTGCAGACCTTTATCGTGTCGAACTGGTCGAGCACGTCGAGCCGCGTCAACGCCGCGCCGCCGATGCCGTTGGCCTGCGCCGTGTAGCGGGCGGCGACGCCGTCGAACCAGCCGCAACGGCGCGGACGGCCAGTCGTCGAGCCGTACTCTGGTCGCGGGCCGCCCTCACGCAGCATGTTGCCGGTCTCGTCGAAGAGTTCCGTCGGGAAGGGGCCGTTGCCGACCCGGGTGCAGTAGGTCTTGTAGACGCCAAGCACGGTGTCGATGCGCGTCGGGCCGATGCCCATGCCGACCGCCGCGCCCGCCGCCAGCGACGATGGCACCGATGAAGTCACG
>CBDTZZ010000071.1:0-5728 GCA_965365035.1 uncultured bacterium
AGATGCCACCGCCAGAGAACGGCTTCACCTGCCCGGCCGCGTCCCCCACCAGCAGCGCGTGGTCGCCGTACGACCGCGGAGCGAAAGCTAGCGGGATCGTCCCCCCGTACATGCGAATCGGCTCCAGGCTCGCGAGCAGCTCGGGGAAGGCCTCGGCCAAGCGCCGGTAGGCGACGATCGGCTTCACGGCGCCGGTCGTGCCGATGCCGACGCGCACGATGCCCCGCCCGTCGGCACTTTCGCCGGTGGGGATGATCCAGCCGAACCAGCCCGGGGCCAGGTCGTGCCCGACGAAGACGTGCACGTAGTCGTCACGCCACTTCGCGCTCGCAGCGGGCGAGATTCGCCCCTCGATCCCCAGGTTGTACGCGTACTCCGTTGGTCGCGGCATGCCCAGCGTGCGCGCCACCCGCGAGTGCGTACCGTCGGCCCCAACCACCATGCGCGCGGTGAGCGTCCAGTCGCGGCCGTCCGTCTGCGCCGTCAGCCGCACGTGATGGTTTTCGTGCTCGACGCGCGTCATCCGCGCCCGAACGAGTTCGGCACCGGCAGTCTGCGCCTGCTCGCACAGCGTCTCGTCCCAGGCCACGCGGTCGATAGCCACCGCCTGCGTCTCGGAGCCGCCCAGCGCCACCTCGCCGCCTTCCTGCGTGTGCACGAAAGCGCCGGTGAGACGGTGCAGCACCGCCTCCTCGCCGATCTCCGCCTCGCGCAGCGTCCGCAGCGAGATCAGGCCCGAGCAGTGCGAAGGGACGCCGATGGCGCGGTGCTCTTCCAGCAGCCGCACCCGCAGACCGGCACTCGCCAGGTCCCGCGCCGTGCGCGACCCGGCCGGCCCAGCCCCAACAACCGCAACGTCACAATCGAGCTGCATACGAGGCGATTATCGCCGAGTCCATCGTCGCGGGATAGTGCCGTGGACGGGCCCACACCCGTCCGCTCCGTCACCCCCTACGGCACCATCAGCACCTGGCCCGGCTTGATCGCGTTCGGGTTGCTGCCGATCGTGGCGCGGTTGGCGTCGTAGAGCGCCTGCCAGCCCGCCAGGCCCAGTTTCTGCGCGATGCCGCTCAGCGTGTCGCCGGCCCGCACCGTGTAGGTCGCCGGGTTGCTCGGCGGCCCCCGCAGCCCCCGCACGTCTGTCTCCAGGCGGTCCAGCCGGCTGCCGACGGCCGCCAGCTCCCGCGTTAGCTCCTCGTACTCCGCGCTCGACATCTCTTCCTCCCCTCGCCCGTTTGGGTCCGCTTCGCCCGCGTTCATTCCTGCGGAAGCGACCGCGTCCCACATCGCCTCCGACATATGTTCGTAGCTCCAGAAGCTCACTCCGTGTGAGCCCGCCTCAGCGGCGCGGAGAACGAAGTCCCGCACCTCGTGTGGCGCTGGGTACGGCGTCAACCCTTCGCGATACAGCCCAGCGACGGGGAACATCCTCTCCGGCGGCACGCCCAGCGCCGCGTAGTCCTCGTACGTCCAGGCCAGCGCCTGCTCGTGCGGCCAGCGGAAGGCGTTCCAGTACACCTGCGGCGCCGTTCCTCCGACGCCGGACCCGCAGTAGCGCTCGATCGCCTCGTACGGGAACGAGCGATGATAGCGGGCGATGGCGAACGTGCTGTAGTACAGCGGATACGAGGCCTCAGCGCCTCCCGCACGCGCCGGCAGATCTCTTCGGCAGCCTCGGGGTGGTCTTTGAACTCAGTCTCGACGTCCAGCACCAGCAGGTCGGCCTCGCCGTACTGCGCCGTCTCGATCGCCCGCGCTGCCTCACCGGCTGCGTCGCGCCCGTAGAGGTAGCCCCAGCCGCCGACGGCCAGTCCGTGCGACTTGAGCGCCCGGCAGATGTCGCGGAACGACGGCCCCTGCGCGAACCAGCGGCTGCCGTCGAAACTTTTGACGATCGCACCGCGGCAGCCCGCTGCCCGCAGCCGTTCGGCCACGCGATTGGCGTCGCCATCGTCGCAGCGGCGCCAGTTCCAGATCCAGACCCACTTGCCGGCCAGAGTTCGGACGCCCTGGTTCTCCACCTCCGCCACCTCCTCGTAGGCGCAGAATCGCAGCCGCGGGGTGCAGATCCAAGGGGCAAACGGCGTGGCGGCGCTTGACGGCGCGCCGTCTGCTGCGATATTAGATGCTTGCCCAGATACAGAAGGAGGCACCCCATGGCCGAGACCGGTAAAGCAGCAATTTACACCGACGTCGGTAAGCCGTTCGAGATACGGGAGTACGACGTGCCCGACCCGGCGCCCGACGGCCTCGTCGTGCGCGTCACGTCTGCCGGCATCTGCGGCTCCGACCTGCACATCTGGCGCGGCGACATCCGCATCACGATGATGGGCCCCGGCCCGCGCATCCTCGGCCACGAGATGACCGGCAAGGTCGCGAAGCTCGGCGCCAACGTTAGTACGGATTCGCTCGGCCGGCCGCTCAAAGAGGGCGACCGCATCGTCTACCCCTACTTCACGCCCTGTCGCCGCTGTTACCAGTGCTTGCGCGGCGAGTTTGCAGCCTGCCCGGTGAAGCTGACCCCTATCCCCATCTCCGATAACGCACCCCACTTCTTTGGCGCTTACGCCGAGTACTACTACCTGGGCGACGCCGCCTTCGTCTTCAAGGTCCCCGACGAGCTCAGCGACGAGATGGTGACGCCCGTCAACTGCGCGCTATCGCAGGTCATTCACTCGCTCGGCAAGGCGGGCCTGCGCACGGGCGACTCCGTCGTCATCCAGGGCGCCGGTGGCCTCGGCGTCAACGCCACGGCTGTCGCCCGGGCGATGGGCGCTGGCGCGATCATCGTCATCGACGGCGTGCCCGAGCGCCTCAAGCTGGCCAAAGAGTGCGGCGCCGACGAAGTGATCGACATCAACGAGGCGACTGCGCCACCCGACCGCATCTCCAAGGTGATGAGCCTAACCTCCGGGCGCGGCGCTGACATCGTCGCCGAGTTCGTGGGCGTGCCGGCCGCGATCCCCGAGGGGCTGAATATGGTGCGGGCCGGCGGCACCTACCTCGAAGTCGGCAACATCAGTCTCGGCAAGACGGTGGCGATCGACCCCTCGTCGCTCGTCTGGGGGAACAAGAAGATCGTCTCCACCGTCATGTACGACCCGGCGACGCTTTCCGTGGCGATCGACTTCCTCCTCCGCAACAAAGACCGCTTCCCGCTGGCCAACGTCGTGTCCGACACGTTCACCCTGGAGCAGGCCGACGAAGCGTTCCAGAAGGCCGAATGGGAGGGCCAGCAGACGTCCTCTTCCCGCGTCGTCATCAAGCCGTAGCGGCTACAGCGACTTGCGGAAGTAGTACTCGACGCTCTTGCTCGCGTCGTGTAGTTCGCGCGTGTCTGGGCCTCGTTCGTAGCCGCGTCCCTCATACAGGCGGTGGGCGTCCTCGAATCGCGTATCGCTCCATAGCATGACCGTCGCCGCGCCGCGTTCCCGCGCCTCAGCCTCGACCAGCTCACACAGGCGTGCGCCCAGGCCGAGACGCCGTACACCTGACGACACGTACAGCTTCTTCAGTTCCACCGACCGTTCCCCATCCGGCAGGATCGCCACGCTGCCAACGACCGCCCCGTCGCGTTCGGCCACCCACAGACGTCCGTCGGCCTCCGTATGCCACGTCGCAGGCGCGATTAGCTCAGGCGCCTCGCCTTCGACGTCCAGAACGCAACCGGGATACTCAGCGTAGCAGTCCCCGATCAGCCGGATCAGGCCATCGGAGTCGGCGTCGCGGGCGTCGCGGATCTTGACGTTCACGAAGCAATGTCAGCGGCTGGTCGCGGCGAATTCATCCCGGACCCGGCCTGCGACAGATTCGCCGAGGGCGATGTCGACGCCGGTCATCGCCAGGGCTTGGCCAACCTGGACCATGTTCTCGTGCGCGGCGTCGGTGACGCAGACTTCCGTGAAGCCGGCTGTGTGGTTCAGCGCGAACGCCCCGACCTGGAACGTTGGGTGAATTGACGGCACCTTCCAGCTGACGTTGCCCATGTCCGTGCTGCCGGTGGAAGCCGCAACTTCCTCCAGGAAGCGCCGGCCCAGCGCCTCGGCGTTCGCCTTGTACAGCGAGACGAGCGTCGGGTTGTTGTTCGTCGGCTCGTAGGCAAACGTCGTCCATTCGATGTCGACCTTCGTCCCGCTGGCCTCAGCGCCGGCGCGGAAGCAGCCTTCGATGCGGGTCTTGAGGTCCTCCAGATACTGCGGCTGCAGGGCCCGCACCTCGAACTTTCCCTTCGCCGTGGCCGGGATCACGTTGCTCGCCTCGCCACCCTCCAGGATGACGCCCGCCATGCGCGCGTCCCGCCGCATGTGCTGCCGCAGCTGCGCCACCGCCTGGTACGCGGTTACCAGACCGTCGAGCGCGTTGAGAGCGGTCTCCGGCGCCACCGAGGCGTGAGCCTCGCGTCCGTGGTATGTGACGTAGCAGGAGTAGACGCCGAACATGAACGGGTCCGCGATCTCGACGGGCGCGGGATGCACCATTAGCGCTGCGTCGACGCCTTCGAACGCGCCTTTGTCCAGGAGCATCTGCTTGCCGCCGATGTCCTCTTCGGCAGGCGTTCCCAGCACGACGACGCGCACGTCTGCCGGCGAAACGGCGCCCTTTAGGCCAATCGCGCCGCCCAGCCCGGCCGTAGCGATCAGGTTGTGCCCACAAGCGTGCCCGATGCCCGGCAGCGCGTCGTATTCGAGCAAGTAGGCCACAGTCACCGGCCCCTCGCCCCAGACCCCGCGAAACGCCGTCTCAATGCCGTAGACGCCGCGCTCCACAGCGAACCCCTGAGCCTCTAGCGTGTCGCTCAGCAGGTTCGCCGCGCGCGTCTCCTTGAGCGCTAGCTCCGGGTGCGAGTGAATGTCGCGGCTGACCTCGACCAGCGTTTCCGTGGCCTCGGCCACCGCCGCCTTCGCTCGCTCCTTCGCCTTATCTATGCTCATCTCGTTCCCCCAATCGCACCGGTCACTTTATCGCCATCGCATTCGGAGGGGAACCGACGCCGCCCGGCACGTTCAGGGGCGCGGACGTGAGCAAGAACTCGTACGTGCTATCCTCCGCGCAGTCCGCAGCCAGGGCGTCCAGCTCCCACAGCTCGCCGATCGGCATCCCCAGCAGCGGAATCAGCCGCCAGTGCATGAAAGCGCCCGTCTCCGGCCGCGGCGGCCAGGGCTCCAGCGCCGGGTTATCCGCCGCGACCGCCGCCACGTGGTGATCCCAGAGCCAGCCCGCCATCTCTTCCGCCGGCCCTACGCCCGGCGCCTTCAACCGGCTGCGGTCCGATATCTCCTCGCGCACCTCGGGCGTCGCCTCGTTGAGGTACCACTCCAGCCATCCCGTACGCACGAGCAGCAGGTCGCCCGTCCGCACCTCGACGCCCTGCGCGCTCGCGCACGACTGAAGGTCGTCCGCTGTTATCAGCTCCGGCGCGAGGTAGTCCAGCTGCCGCCCCTTCGCCGCGAAGTGCCGAGCCACGTCCAGCAACACGCCCCGGCCAGCGATGCCAGTCCGGGCCATCTTCTCGATGCCAAGCTTGCCCCCGTCACCAGCGACGATCTCGTCGTCGCGCACGCCGTTGTAGAAGCCGTACTGCGGATGACGTACGTGGCGCAGGCTGTCCCACTGGCTCGACGCCTGCGGCCAAAAGTTGTCGAGATAATCGTCGCGGCCGTCGCCGCCCTCACCTAGGATCGTGTGCCGCACTCGGCCGCGGCCGTACAGCGGCGGGTCGGGCTGGTCG
>CBDTZZ010000072.1:0-5701 GCA_965365035.1 uncultured bacterium
AGTCCCACTTTAGCTCCGCGCCGCAGGCCAGCACCTGGCAGGCAAACGCCTCGTTAATTTCGATGATGTCGAAGTCGTCCATCGTCATCCCGCTGCGCTTCAGCAGCTTCTGCGTCGCCGGCACCGGGCCGATGCCCATGATTGTGGGGTCTACGCCCACTGACGCCGCGTGGCGGATCGTCGCCAGCGGCTTTAGTCCCTTCTGCTTAGCCATCTCTTTCTCCATGATCAGGCAGATCGTCGCCCCGTCTGTGCGCGGGCTCGCGTTCCCCGCCGTCACCTGGCCGTCAGCCGTGTACGCCGGCTTCAGACTCGCCAGCTTCTCCAGCGACGTGTTCTCGCGCGGGTTCTGGTCCGTCTCGATCTTCACGTTCGATCCATCGGAGTAATCGATGTCGATCGGCAGGATCTCGTCCGACAGCAGCCCCTCTTTCTGCGCGCGGATCGTCTTCTTGTGGCTCTCTAGCGAGAACCTGTCCGCGTCCTCTCGGGAGACACCGCGCTCGGCGGCCAGCTTCTCCGCAGTCTGGCCCATGTCCATGATCCAGGGCTCTGTCACCTGGTACCAACGCTTCGCCCACACCGGTGCCTTATCCTTGTCCGGCCACGGCTGCAGGATCTCCTTCGCCATTACCTCTGACGTCTGCACCTGCTGCAGGTTTGTCTCGTCGCCCGGCGGGATCGGGTTCACGCGGTCCATCGTCTCCACGCCGCCAGCGATCACGATGTCCGACATCCCGGCCATCACCGCGAACGCACCCTGCGCGCTCGCCTGCAGCGACGATCCGCACTGCTTGTTCATGTCCGTCGCCGAGATCGTGTGCGGCAACCCAGCTTCGAGCACGTAGAGGCGCGAGCGTGTGAGCATGCCGGCGATGCCGACAGAGCCCCACAGCACCTCGTCCACTTCCTCGCCGCCCACATTGTTGCGCTCAAGGACGTTCTTCATCAGCGGCACGACCATCTCGACGTGCGAGATGTCGCGGAACACACCGCGCTGGCCGGCGCGGCCGAATGGCGTGCGGATCATGTCTACGAGCACTGCTTCTCGCATGATGGGGAGACCTCCTGGTGCGTACGTTTCTTCTGCTTGGCAGGCGTCAGTCTAGCATAGCGCCGCGTCCCGGTCGCAACGCTGCGACAACCGTATACCCATCATTTACCCGGGTTCAACGCTGGTTAACCCGCCTGTTCACCTGGAGGGAGGAAACTGGCTTCAAACGACCGGACAGCAGACGCAACCTGAAGGGAAAAACGAAATGCTGAACCCGTTTCGCGGCAAGCTGAAAGGCAACCCGACGAGGACAGTCATCATTAAGCACGACGGCAAGTCCGACTCAACGAACCTGGTTCGCAGCGAAGTGATCGACCTATCGATCACCCGCCGATCGGTTGCCCAACAGGTCACGTCCCGGGGCTTCACCTCCCCGCCCGGCCGTTTCTAACTCGCAAGCGCACCACGCTTGGCCTCCTTGAAAACGGAGTCCCTCCCCACGGGGCTCCTTTTTCTTTGTGCGCCAGGGCACAACGTTGACAGCCTTCGTCCCTTTGCTACACTTAATCCGCCGACCCCTACGGGCGGCAACAAGATGCCCGTAAGGGCAGAACAAACGCCAGGACCCGCTTGGACCATAACGGCCGAGACGGCACATAGAGCGCTCCACCGCGCGATCCCGTGCCCTTTCGGCCTGCCGAAAGGGTTTTTTCGTGGGCCTGGACGGGAGGAACAAGGCATGCGGACCATGCTCAAGAGCAAGATACACAGGGCGACCTGCACCGGCGCGGACGTCGCCTACGAAGGCTCCATCACCCTGGACCCCGTGCTCATGGAGGCGGCCGACATCCTGCCGCACGAGCAGGTGCACGTTGTCGACTGCAACAACGGCTCCCGCCTCGTCACCTACGCCATCGAAGGCACCCGCGGCCAGGGCGAGGTCATCCTCAACGGCGCTGCCGCCCGCCTCGTCAACACCGGCGACATCGTTATCATCATCAGCTACAAGCAACTCGTCGAGTCCGAACTCGACGGCTACCACCCGCGACTCGTCTACGTCGATGGAGACAACCGCATCGCCCGCACCTCCGACGGCGTACACGAGGCTCTACCAGTCTAAGGAGGATCGCCCCATGGCCAAGTCCGTACTAATCACCGGCTGCTCCACAGGAGGCATCGGTCATGCGACCGCCAGCCAGCTTGCCGCGAAGGGCTACAACGTCTTCGCCACCGTGCGCAGCGCGGCCAAAGCCGGCGACCTCGCCTCAGCCGACAACGTCACCGTCCTGGAGCTGGACGTTCGCGAGCAGGCGTCCGTCGATGCCGCCCTGGCACAGGCCGGCGATGTCGACGTCCTCGTCAACAACGCCGGCTTCGAAGTCTGGGGCCCCCTCGAAGAGATGACCGTTGACGACCTCAAGGATCAGTTCGAGACCAACGTCTACGGCCCCTTCCGCCTGATTCTCGGCGTCCTTCCCGGCATGCGAAACCGTGGCGATGGCGTCATCGTCAACGTCTCCTCGGTCGCCGGCGTCGTAGCGGCTCCTGTGAACGGCCTCTATTCCGCCTCGAAGTTTGCGCTTGAGGCCCTCAGCGAAACCCTGAAGTACGAGACCAACCACTTCGGCATTCGTATTCACCTGATCGAGCCCGGCGGCGTCGAAACACCATTCGGCGACAACCGCCGCCTCGTCGGCGCCGGCGCTGGCGAGGAGTCGCCGTATGCCGAGTTGATCAGCGAGTGGGAACAGTCTGGCCAGCGCTTGACTCCTGACGGAGCTGCGAAGCCGGATGCCGTGGCCAGCGTGATCGTTGACTCGATCGAAAACGGCGAGAAGTTCCGATATCCCGCGACGCAGGACGCAGAGTTCGTCATCACCGCCCGCAAGGCGATGTCTGACGAGCAGTTCGAAGAAGCCATGCGCCAGCAACTAGGACTGACCTGGTAACCAAAACCGCAGGCGGCGACCCGTTCGGGCGCCCACCGGGAGGTAACAGCATGAAGAAGCGAACCGCGATCACAGACCTCAAGGCGATGAAGGAACGCGGCGAGAAGATCGTCATGATCACCGCCTACGAGTACTCCTCCGCCCGTTTCGTCGAGGAGGCCGGCATCCCTCTCATCCTCGTCGGCGATAGCCTTGGCAACGTCGTCCTCGGCTACGATTCCACCATCCCCGTCACGATGGACGAGATGGTGCACCACGTGAAGCCTGTCGTTCGGGCCACCGAGCGCACGCACGTCGTCGCCGACATGCCCTTCGGCAGCTTCCAGGGCGGTCCCGAAGACGCCATGCGCAACGCCGCGCGCCTCCTCAAGGAGGGCGGCGCACAGTCCGTCAAACTCGAAGGCGGCAAGCAGGTCGCCGATACCGTCCGCCGCCTCACGCAGGCGGGCATCCCCGTCATGGGCCACCTCGGTCTCACCCCACAGTCGATCAACCAGCTCGGCGGCTACAAGGTGCAGGGCAAGACGCCCGCCGCCGCCGTCCGCATCCTCAACGACGCCATGGCGCTTCAGGAAGCCGGCGCCTACGCCATCGTCCTCGAGGCCGTGCCCGTACGCGTCGCTGAGATCATCACCGAAAAGCTCGACATCCCGACGATCGGCATCGGCGCAGGCTGGTCCTGCGACGGCCAGGTGCAGGTCTGGCACGACCTCCTCGGCCTCTTCAGCGACTTCGTGCCCAGGCACGCCAAACGCTACGCCAACCTCGGCCCAACGATCGTCGACGCCCTCAAGACCTACGCCGCCGACGTTCGCGACGGTGCCTTCCCGACCGAGAAGGAGTCGTTCGTCAAGAAGCCGCCGGCAACAGCGCCAACCAAGGCCGAAACGGCCCACTAGCGCGACATCACAGCACGTCTCTTCCCGCTCGTCCTGAGGCTCGAAGGATGAGTGGAGCGTCGCGCCCGACCCCCATGCGCACCATCACTACCGTCGCCGAGATGACCGCCGCGCGTGACGCCATGGCGGGCACGGTCGGACTCGTGCCCACCATGGGCTTCCTCCACGAGGGCCACCTCTCGCTCGTCCGCCGCGCACGCGTCGACTGCGACACAGTGGCCGCCAGCATCTTCGTCAACCCCACGCAGTTCGGTCCCGGCGAAGACCTCGACCGCTATCCCCGCGACGAGGAGCGCGACCTCACACTACTCCGCGACGAGGGCACAGACTTCGTCTTCATGCCGCCGTCCGAAGAGGTCTACCCGGCCGGCTTCGACGACTGGATCGAAGTCCGCGGCCCCATCGCCGAACGCCTCGAGGGCGACCACCGCCCCGGCCACTTCCGTGGCGTGGCCACCGTCGTCGCCCGCCTCTTTCGCATCGTTCGCCCGGATCGCGCCTACTTCGGCGAGAAGGACGCCCAGCAGCTCCGCGTCATCCGCCGCATGACAGACGAACTCGGCCTTCCCGTCGAGATCATCGGCCTACCCATCGTCCGCGAGCCCGACGGACTCGCCATGTCCTCCCGCAACGCCTACCTCTCCGCTGACGAGCGGGCGCGCGCCCTCGCTCTCTCCGGCGCACTCGCCGCAGCTGAGCAGGGCTTCCGCGAAGGTGAGCGCGACGCGTCGCGCATCCGTGCTGCCGCCCGGCGCGCCCTCGACGCGGCCGGCGTCGGTGTTGACTACGTCAGCGTGGCCGACGAAAAGACGCTGGCGGAGCTAGAGATTATCGATCGCCCCGCGCTGCTTCTCCTCGCCGCTCGCGTAGGCGCCACTCGCCTCATCGACAACACGCTGCTGCTGCCCTGATCTGCCAGACGGTGCCTAATCGACGGCGACGTGGTACTCGGGCGCATTCGGGATCTCGCGCAGCGCACGCTTCAGCATCTCCGGCAGCAGGTTCACCCGCATCAGGTCCGCCACCGGCCACCAGCGGAACGTTAGCTCCGTGCCGTCCTCCTCCTGTCCGGTCCACTCCTGCTTGTACGCCGCCGACGTCGGCTCGAACCGCACGAGGAAGTAGAGTCCGATCTCGTGCAGGCGCAGGCCACCCTGTCCGTAGAAGTTCTCGATCACCCACACAAGCCGGCCGATATCTGCATCCATGCCGGTCTCTTCTCGCAGTTCGCGCTTCAGCCCGGCCTCGGCCGTCTCACCCATCTCCATGCGGCCGCCCGGCAGGCACCAGAACTTGGCGTCGCCGATGCGCTGCAGCAACACGAGGTCGCCGTTCAGCGCCACCGCTGCCGTACGGTAGAGGAACTGGTTCTCTTCGTCGCCAAACTGGATATCAGTACTCGTCATCGTCGCTCCTGTGCCATAATACCGGCGCAATGGCTGAGAAGACACGAGACCAGCGGAAGACCCCCTTCTTCCTCAAGCCCATCGTCGACGCCATCGGCGGCCAGCGCGTGGTGCAGGTTTACATGAAGATCGCTTCGCCCATCGATCGCCGGCTGATCCCCATGACAAACGGCCGTCTCTCGACCACGCTCGGTCAGCAGGTTCTGGTAATCGAGCATGAAGGCGCCAAATCAGGCAAGAAGCGCCGCACGCCGCTCCTCTACTTCCGCGATGGCGACAACGTTGTCATCGTCGCTTCCTACGGCGGCAACAAGCGTCATCCGGCATGGTTCTTCAACCTGACAGCGAACCCGCGCGTCCGCGTCTGGGCGAAGAAGGTCAGCGGCCGGTACATCGCCCGCATCGCCGAGGGCGAGGAGCGCGAGCTTCTCTGGAGCGCCGCCGTCGAGTTCT
>CBDTZZ010000073.1:0-5682 GCA_965365035.1 uncultured bacterium
GCCGGCCCGTCTGACGACCCCACACTGATCGAGACGTTTCGATCGCATGACGGCCGCGTCTTCAGGCTCGCGCAGCACTTCGAGCGCCTGTGCTCTGGCGCGCCGGTCCTCGGCCTCACGATCCCGCTCACGCTCCGCGACCTGGAGACGGCCGTCGCCGACGTCCTCGCCCGCAACGAAGCGCCGGCCGCACGCCTCCGCCTTACGGTCTCCGCCGGGCCCGCCCCACGCGCAGACGTCACGCTGACCGCCACAACTCTCACCGGCTATCCGCCCGAACTCTACGAACACGGCATGCACGCCACCATCGCAGACGTCCGCCGCGACGAGACCTCAGCGCTCAGCCGCATCAAGTGCGAGGCCGGCCTCCGAGACGGCGTCCTCGCCCGCGAGCGGGCCCGCGAGGCTGGCTTCGACGAGGCGATCATGCTCAACAGCCGCGGCTCAATCGCCGAGGCGACGGTCTCCAACGTTTTTGTCGTGAGCAAAGGCCGCCTGCTCACGCCAAAGATCGAGGGCGGCGCGCTACCGGGCATCACCCGCGCTGCCGTGCTCGACCTCGCTCGCGACAATGGGATCGAAGCCGCGGAGACGGAAGTGACGCTGGACGGCCTGCGCGCGTGCGACGAAGCGTTCCTCACGAACAGCGTCATGGGCGTGATGCCACTAACCCGCCTCGAAGGCGTGCCGATTGGCGACGGCGAAGTCGGGCAACTGACGGAACAACTCTCGCAGCGCTATCGCGAAGCCGTCACACAACGACAGTAGCGCTGCGTAGTTTGGCAGCGACTGGTTGATGGAGTAGCCTGACGCTGATGGCGGATGCGCAGTTCCTGGCGAACCTTTATCACACGACGCTGAGCGCGATCGTGCGCGATGGGCGCGCGCCACACTACACGCAACTCGGAAACGAGCTGGGCGTCTCGCCCGAAGAGACGCGGCTGGCGCTACGTGAGCTGGCGGCGACGGGAGTACCGGCGATCTGGCTGCACGAGGGAGACTTGATCGCGTCGTTCGCGCCGTTTTCCAACATTCCGACCCACATCGAAGTCTCAGTCGATGGAGCGAAAAGGTGGTACGGCCAGTGAGGAATCGAGGTGCTGGCGGTCAGCTGGCTCTATCCAGGCAAGGAAGTGCAGATCGACTGCCCCTGCCTCGACTGCGGAGAGCCGATACAGGTTCGGATGCGCGATGGCGAGATCCTCGAGTCGTCACCGGACGGGATCGTCGCACACTCGAAGCTGCCGTTTGCACGCTGGCGTAACGATCTGGCCGAGACCTGAACGACGATCAACCTCTTCCGGTCGGAAGAGCACGTCGAGAGGTTCCCCTTATACGACCCGGCGAGCAAGGCGGGGACGATACCGCTGGAGACTGCGCTGGGGATGGTGACGACGCCTCTGTTCCAGCGACGCCTGGAGCCAGACTACCTGTTGCACTGGACGAACTGGCTGCCAGAGATGATCGCCAACGCCAATAGGCTCGGCCTCACGGGTCCGTTCTGGAGCGTGACCGGTACATAGAGCTGTAGAGTCGTCGGCCAAGAGACGATCTACTGTAAGACAACCGCAAGAATTTCCCGCTACGATCGTTAGGCGGGCACGCAGTCCCCGCCGTGGCACCGGAGCGTAAGATAAGTATGCGAGGAATAACGACTCACATGGCAGACGAACGGGTCCTGGTCGTCGAAGACGAGCCGATGGTGGCAGAAGTCGTGGAACGCTACCTGCGCCGCGACGGCTACGATGTGTCGGTCGTCCACGATGGCGACAAGGCCATGGACGCCTTCGAGCGCTTCCAGCCGGACCTCGTAGTGCTGGACCTCATGCTGCCGGGGCTGGACGGCACAGAGATTTGCCGGCGCGTGCGGGCGCGCTCCAAAGCGTCGATCATCATGCTCACAGCGCGTGGCGAGGAAACGGACAAGATCGTCGGCCTGGGCATGGGCGCCGATGACTACGTGACGAAGCCGTTCTCGCCTCGCGAGTTGGCGGCTCGCGTAAAGGCCGTTCTGCGTCGCGCCAAGAATAACGTCGAGGCCGAGGGCGATCACCTCCGCTTCGGTGACCTGCGCATCAACGGCCGCACGCGGAAGGTCCAGGACCACCGCGGCCCGATCGAATTGACAGCGCGCGAGTTCGATCTGCTGTTCCACCTGGCCAGCTACCCGGAGCAGGTGTTCAGCCGAGAACAGCTGCTGGACGCGGTCTGGGATATGGAGTTCCCGGGCGACACTAGCACGGTGACCGTCAGCATCCGCCGCCTCCGCTCAAAAGTAGAGACCGACCCCTCGCGCCCGCGGCACCTGAAGACGGTCTGGGGAGTAGGGTACAAGTTTGAGCCGTAGCCGCGGCTGGGCCGGACCGCTGCGCCACCTCTCGCAGGGCTGGATCGGTCCCCTCCTGACGCTGACGCTGGCTATCGGAGTCGGTCTCCTCATCGCGGAGCTTCTGATGACGCCGCCAGCGGACGAGTTACGCGAGCTCGGAGCCTATTTCGCGCTGGCCGGGGCGATCACGCTGGGCGGCGGCTGGCTCGCCCTGCGTTTCGCCGATCACGCACTGGGCCTTTCGATCCAGGCGAAAGCGTTCCTGGGCGCCGTCATCGGCGGCGGCGTCGCACTGCTTAACGTCTTCATCGTCGCCCAGCTGATGTTCGTCTCGACCGCGCACGACCTGAAGCTGCTCATCGCGCTTCTCGTCTTCAGCGCCCTCATTACGCTTTTCTTCAGCATGTGGGTGGCCTCGACGATCGTGGGCCGCATGGAGGCCGCTACCGCCGGCATTCGAAGGCTCGCCGCCGGCGACCTCGACTCCAGGATCGATCTGTCCGGCAACGACGAGGTGGCTCAGCTCGCTGACGACGTTGACGCCCTCGCCGAACGACTACAAGAGGCCGAACAAGAACGAGAGGCGCTGGACCGTGAGCGCAAGGAGCTAACAGCAGCCGTCTCGCACGACCTGCGAACACCGCTAGCGAGCGTGCGGGCGATGGTCGAAGCGCTGGCCGACAACGTCGTAAAAGACCCCGCCGAAGTCGCCCGCTACTACGAGACGATGCGGCGCGAGATCGACCGCCTCAGCCACATGGTGGATGACCTCTTCGAGCTGGCGCAGATGGACGCGGGTTCGCCGCGACTGGAGCGCCGTTTCGTTCCCCTTCACGAGATCGCAGCAGAGGTAGTCGAGGCGATGCAGGCCCAGGCCAGGCTCAACGAAGTCACCCTGAACCTCGAAGCGGAAGGCGACCAGCCGAACGTATTCGTCGACGGCACTCGCGTTGAGCGAGTGATCGGCAACCTGATCCGCAACGCGATGGAGCACACGCCTCCCGGCGGCCGCATCGATGTCAGGATCGTCGCTGATGACGGCTGGCTGCGGCTGCACGTCCGCGACACGGGAGAGGGAATCGCCGAAGACGATCTGCCGCACGTCTGGACCCGCTTCTTCCGCGCCGAAAAGTCCCGCAGACGCGGCCCCGACACAGCCGACGGCGCCGGCCTCGGCCTGGCCATCGTCCGCGCAATCGTCGAGGCGCACGGCGGCCTCGTCGACGTTACGTCAGCGCCGGGCCGGGGCGCTCTCTTCACTGTCCGCTTCCCTCTCCGCTCCTGAACGAGCAACCCATCTCGGATCGCACTCAGGTTGTCATCCGCGTAAGAGCTTCGTAAGATTTCCCGGCTAGCGTTGCAGGAAGTCGTTTTGACACAAGCGTTCAGCCCAAGGAGGCACTCATGCAAGCAGGCAGTCTAAGAAGGTGGGCCCTGGCGCCCGCCCTGGTAATCGCGACGGCCGCGGCCCTGGCTCTCGCGCTCATCGCCACTCCCGCATCCGGCGAGGCGCACGTCACCTACACCGTGACGATCGAGAACCTGACCGCTGGCCAGCCGTTCACGCCGCCCGTCGTGGCCACACACTCGAGCGACCTGGACATCTTCGAGACCGGCCAGACCGCCTCGGCGGAGATTCAGGCGATCGCCGAAAACGGCAACAACGACCCGTTGGCTGCGCTCCTTGGCGGCTCCAGCGCGGTCGTCGACTCAACGACCGGCACGGCTGCGGTCATGCCCGGCGAGACCGCAACCCTCACCGTCACGGGGCTACCTGGCGGCCTCATCTCAACGGCGATGATGCTGATCTGCACCAACGACGGATTCACCGGCCTCGACTCGGTGCCGCTTCCCGCAACCGGCTCCACGACGGTCGACACTAACGCCTACGACGCCGGCACAGAGACCAACACGGAAGACTTCGCCGACATCGTCCCGCCCTGCCAGAGCCTGATCGGCGTAGAGTCTGCTGACGAAGGCACGGGCGAGAGCAACCCGGCGCTCGCCGAAGGCGGAGTCATCGCCGCCCACGCGGGTATCCAGGGTGGTACTGACCTGACCACCGATGACCACGGTTGGACGGACCCGGTCGCACGGATCACCGTGACCGCCGCCGAGGCCACCGACCTGCCGTCCACCGGCGGCGCGCCACTGGAGAGCGGCTCAGGCATCGCCTGGACCCTCTACCTCGCGATCGGCGGAGCGATGCTCTTCGCCGCCGCTAGCGTAGTGTTCGCGACCAGTCGCCGCACCATTCGCTAGCTCAAAACAGCAGAGCGTGAAGACGGCCCCGGGTTCCGGGGCCGTCTCTCGTTGTCCGAGCGGGAGAGCTGAATCAGATTGAGGCAGACGCGTTCCCGGTGGCCTTCGACTCGATCTCGTCGAGCGGTGAGAAGAGTACGCAACCGACCTGATCGTCGCGCCTCAGCACCCAGTTCGTGATCGCCAGAACCTCACAGCCTGCGTAGCCGCGCGCGGCGGCGAGGAGCATCGAGGCGCCGTAGAACAGAAGCGCCGCGTCACGTGTGTAGTCGAAGGAGATGAGAACCGCGCCGACAGCGAAGTTGATGCCGAATCCCAGGACACCAGTGGCGTTCAGCCTGTCGCTGGTGAAGCGTAGGCGCACAGCCTGGAAGAGCAGCAGAGCCGCCGGGAAGACGATGAGCCCGAGCGGTACTGAGTACCAATCGAGATCCAAGTTCGGAGTACCGAACTCCGTCAGTGCGAGGTAGATGAAGGCGATGCCGATAGCGATCCGGGCGAGCGTTCCGACCAGGCCGATCCCTCTCTTTGGAGTTGTCATCGTGACTAGTCCTTCCCTGACAGTTGGTCTTCATCCGCATGCGAGCGGACCTTGCGCCACATCGCAGTAACGAACTGGTAGGCGTCCTGGACCGGATGGATGGCCACGTTGTCTCGATCGGCCGCCCAGCGCTGACCTTCCTCGACCGAAGAGAAGAAGAAGATGTGGTGACAGAACGTACCCCAGATGGCGGCCAACTCTGCCGTAGTGAGCTGACCCGGGTCCTCAGCCGGCACGGATAGCGCGAGGCCGGCGGGATCGGTGCTCACTATGCCATCAGGGCTAACGGTCAGCCGGATGGGGTCGCCGGTCACGGGCGACGCCGATTCGATGTCGGCGGTGCGTCCCAGCATGGCCGGCAGGAACAGCGTGTCACCGGCGCACCATGTCCTCAGCTCAACGCCGTCGACGGTGAACTGGTGTGGATGATCGTTCAGCGACAGGCCCATGACGCCGGTGATGTTATCGCTGGCGTCGCGCTCGGAGACTCTTCGCAGAAAGCCGTCTGCTTCGGCCGGTTCGACACCGAGATCCCTGGCGACGCGCTTCA
>CBDTZZ010000074.1:0-5675 GCA_965365035.1 uncultured bacterium
GCGCGACCTAGACCCCCTCAACTAGGGGTAGATGCCGCGGATCGACGTCGCTTCGACGACGCGGCTCACACCAAGCACCATCGCCGCTTCGCGCATCGTCATCCCGTCGCGCTCGGCCGCCGCCGCCACTTCGCGATGGGCACGCGTGATCACTTTTCTCAGGCGATCGTTGACCTCGTCCTCTTCCCAGAAGTAGAACTGCAGATCCTGCACCCATTCGAAGTACGAAACGATGATGCCGCCGGCGTTGGCCAGGATATCAGGCACGATCGTCACTCCGCGCTCTTCCAGGATCCGGTCTGCCTCCGGGGTAGTCGGGCCGTTCGCGCCTTCGACGATGAACCGGGCTCGCACGTCGCCGGCGTTCTGAGACGTGATCTGCCCTTCTAGCGCCGCCGGGATGAGGAAGTCGACCGGCAGTGCGAGAACCTCGTCGTTCGTGATCTTGTCCCCGCCGCACTCAGCGAGCGGCTTCTCGTTCCGGCATTCGATGAGCGAGTCGACATCGAGGCCGTTGCCATCGTAGACACCGCCGGCCCGGTCGCTTACGGCGACTACCTTCGCACCGACTCGCCGAAGCAGACTGGCAGCCACGCTGCCGACGTTTCCGAACCCCTGAATGGCCACTGTCGAGCCCTCCAGGCTGATGTTCTTCTGTTTGCACAGCTCCTCGATCACGAAGAGAACGCCCCGGCCCGTCGCCTCCACGCGGCCAAGCGTTCCGCCCACGGCAACGGGCTTGCCCGTAACCACGCCGGCGACCGTGTAGCCCTTGTGCATGCTGATCGTGTCCATGATCCAGGCCATGATCTGCTGGTTCGTGCCCATGTCCGGTGCCGGGATGTCCTCTGACTGGCCGATGATGATGCTGATCTCCGTTGCGTAGCGGCGCGTCAAGTCTTCCAGTTCGGCAGCGGAGAGCGCGCGCGGATCCACCAGGACGCCACCCTTTGCGCCACCGAAGGGTAGTTTGACGACCGCCGCCTTCCAGGTCATCCACATCGCCAGGGCGCGCACCTCGTCCAGCGAGACCTGCGGGCTGTAGCGGAGGCCACCCTTGGCCGGGCCGCGAGCGATGTTGTGCTGTACTCGATAGCCGCAGAAGACCTGGATCGAACCGTCGTCCATGTTCACCGGGAAGTTGACCGAGAGCTCGCGCTTGCTGACGCGGAGGACGCTCCGCATGTCGTCATCCAGATGCAAGCGTTCAGCTGCGTCGTCGAACTGGGTAAGGGCTGTAGTCAGCGCCTCATTTTCCGCTGTGGCAGCCTGTGGGTCCTTGTCTGATTCTGCCGTTTGGTCCGCCATTGGGGACATTATAGTCCCGTCGGCGGCAGGCAGCAGACGCTAAGAAGCCCGACCGTTGAGGCCGGGCTTCTCGGTTACTTCGCCGCACGGTGGTCGCTAGTCTTTTGCCTCATCGGCTGTCGCGGCAACCGGTTCTTCTTCCGCCGCGGTCTTGCCATCCTTGTCACCTTTGTCGGCCTTGGCCTCAGGCTCCGCGGCCTTGCCACCGTTGGCACCGGTCGCTTCGCCTTCGTCTTTCTCGGCCGGTGCTTCGATCTGAGCCATGAGGGCTTCCGGCAGTTCGAGAATCGTCACCGGGGGCATCGCGACGTGGACCTCCGTCCGCGCCGGGATGAGCTTACCGATGATGACGTTCTCCTTGAGGCCCAGGAGCTTGTCAACCTGACCGTTGATGGCCGCTTCGGTGAGAACGCGCGTCGTCTCCTGGAAGGAGGCGGCGGCCAGGAAGCTTTCGGTATTAAGCGAGGCTTTCGTAACGCCGAGTAGGACCGGCTGCGCGGTGGCGGGCTCGCCGCCCTCGGCCATCACCTTGGCGTTCGTCTCTTCGTAGCGGAAGCGGTCGACCAGTTCACCGGGCAGGAGCGTCGTGTCGCCGGGCGAGTCGATGCGAACGCGGCGCAGCATCTGGCGGACGATGACCTCGATGTGCTTGTCGTTGATCGTCACGCCCTGCGCGCGGTAGACCTTCTGCACCTCTTCGACGAGGTACATCTGTACCGCCTCCGGGCCCTGAATGCCGAGGATGTCCTGCGGGTTAAGCGGCCCATCCGTTAGCGGCTGTCCGGCGTGCACGGCATCGCCATCACGGACGTGCATGTGAGAGGCCGCCGGGATGACGTAATCGCGAGACTCCTCTTCCTCAAAGATGACGGCGAGGCGTCCGCCGCGCTCTACGGCCACTTCGCCCGAAGTACGAGCGATGAGGCCCTCCTCCGCGGCGATGACAGCCTTCTCTTTTTCGATGGCTTTCTTCGTCTTCTTGGCCGTGGTCTTCTTGTCCGCGGCCTTCTTTCTGGTGGCCTTTGGAGCGGCCAGGATATCGCCCTGCTCCACCTTGTCTCCGGTCTTGACGACAACCTTGGCGCCCTTCGGCACGGTGTATTCGTCGCGGTACATCTCAGAGTTCGTGATCAGCAGCGTGCGGCGCTCGCCGTCTCGTATCAGCTCGGCCTTGCCGTCGATCTCGGAGATCGTGGCTGCGCCCTTGGGGACACGCGCCTCGAACAGCTCCTCAACTCGAGGCAGGCCGGATGTGATGTCCACGCGCCCGAAGACTTCCGCAACACCACCGGTGTGGAACGTGCGCATCGTCAGCTGTGTGCCCGGCTCGCCGATGCTCTGGGCGGCGATGATGCCGACGGCTGCTCCGTCGCTCACCTGGCTACCCTTGGAAAGGTCACGTCCGTAGCAGAGGGCGCAAAGGCCGCGCCGGGTCTGACAGGTGAGAGCCGAGCGGACGTAAACCTTGTCCAGGCCGGCGTCGATGATTTTGTCCGCGGCCGCCTGTGTGATTTCGGCGTTTCTTTCGACGAGGATTTCGCCGCTCTTCGGGTCGGCAATGTCCATCGCCGGGTGACGGCCGACGAGGCGTTCGCTCAGTGACTCAAAGAGGCCCTTCTCCAGTGGCTCACCGACCCAGATGCCGGCGGTCGTGCCGCACTCGTCTTCTGTGATGATGACGTCCTGAGCGACGTCGATCAGGCGGCGCGTCAGGTAGCCGCTGTCGGCGGTGCGCAGAGCCGTGTCGGCCAGCCCCTTGCGCGCGCCGTGCGTCGAGATGAAGTATTCCAACACCGTCAGGCCTTCGCGGAAGGATGAGCGGATCGGCAAGTCGATGATGCGGCCGGACGGGTCGCTCATGAGGCCGCGCATTCCGGCCATCTGGGAGATCTGGCTGATGTTACCCTTGGCGCCGGAGACGGCCATGGTGTAGACGCCGCCGTATTCCTCAAGCCGGTCCTGGATTACGTGCTGGACGTCCTCAGTCGTCTTGCGCCAGATGGCGATCGCCTGATCGTAGCGCTCGTCGCTGGTGATCAGGCCCTGGTTGAACTGTTCGTCGATTTCGTCGATCTGAGCATCGGCGTCGGCCAGCAGCTGCGCCTTCTCCTCGGGCAGGCGCAGGTCGTTCATCGCGATCGAGATGCCTGACTTCGTGGCGTACTCGAAGCCAACGTTCTTCAGGCGATCGACCATTTCTGCGACGACCTCGCTGTCGTGCACCTTGGTGCATTCGGCTACGAGCTCCTTGATCGCCTTGCGGTCCATTTTCTCGTTGCGGAAGGCGATCCCCTCCGGCACGACCTCGTTAAAGATGATGCGGCCGACCGTTGTCTCGATCAGTTCACCGTCCGTCTTTACGTCGCGTGCGCGGATGGTGGCGCGCAGGTCAAGGTGGCCTGTGGCGTAGGCCATTCGGGCCTCGTCAAACGAGCTGTAGACCCCGCTCGGCGGCGTGCCTTCTTTGAACGCGCCGGGGGCGCCGGCCTTCTCCTCGGTCATGTAGAAGCAACCGAGGACGATGTCCAGCGTCGGTGCGACGACCGGCTCGCCGTTAGAGGGATAGAGCAGGTTCTTGCTGGAGAGCATGATCTGCCGCGCTTCGGCTACTGATGCCCGCGAAAGCGGAACGTGCACAGCCATCTGGTCGCCGTCGAAGTCGGCGTTGAAGGCGGTGCAGACCAGCGGGTGAATCTGGATCGCGCTACCGTCGATGAGGACGGGCTCGAACGCCTGGATGCCGAGGCGATGCAGCGTCGGTGCGCGGTTGAGCAGCACAGGGCGCCTCTTGATCACCTCGTCCAGGATGTCCCAGACCTCCGGTCGTGCTCGCTCCACGAAGCGTTTGGCCGACTTGATGTTGTGGGCCAGGCCGCGAGCGACGAGGCCGTGCATGACGAACGGCTTGAACAGCTCCAGGGCCATCTTCTTCGGGAGGCCGCACTGGTGGAGCTTGAGCTCAGGGCCGACGACGATCACCGAGCGGCCGGAGTAGTCGACGCGCTTGCCCAGCAAGTTCTGGCGGAAGCGCCCCTGCTTGCCCTTGAGCATGTCGGAGAGGCTCTTCAGCTTGTGGTTGCCAGCAGTGGAGACCGCGCGGCCTCGGCGACCGTTGTCGATCAGGCTGTCCACTGCCTCCTGGAGCATGCGCTTCTCATTGCGGATGATAATCTCCGGCGCGCCCAGCTCCAGCAGCCTCTTGAGGCGGTTGTTGCGGTTAATGACGCGGCGGTAAAGGTCGTTGAGGTCGCTCGTGGCGAAGCGGCCGCCGTCTAGCTGCACCATCGGGCGCAGGTCCGGCGGCAGCACGGGCAGCACGCCCACGACCATCCAGTCGGGCTTGTTGCCGCTCTTACGCAGTGCTTCAACCACACGCAGGCGCTTGGTCGCCTTCTTGCGGCGCTGACCGCTGAACTCCTGGATCTCGACGCGGAGCTGAAGCGCCAGCGGGTCGAGATCGACGCGCTCAAGGATCTCGACCACAGCCTCAGCGCCCATTCCAGCCTTTATGAGGCCCGGATAAGCGTCCTGCATCTCGCGCAGGCTGGCCTCGGGGAGGATCGTGCACTCGTCGTCGCGGATCGGGTCCTTGAGGTCCTCAATCGCCTCAATGCGCTCCAGGAACTCGGCGCGCACAGCGTCTCGCTCTTCGTTGACCTGGCGGCGCAGCGGCTCCATCTCGACCAGCGCAGCTTCACGCGCCTTCTCGATGTCGGCTGAAAGCGCTGCCTCAGCCTCTTTCTTGCGCTTGGGGCGGCTGGCCTCCAGGGCCTTGATCCGCTTCTCGACTTCCTTTTTGATCTTCTCAGGCGCCTTCTTGGGCAGCAGTTCGCCGCGCTTAGCGAGGATGAAATCGTCGTCGAGGCCCGTCTTGCGCGGCACCTTCTTCGGGCCGATCTCCTCGATGCGCTTGAGCGCTTCCGTCTGCTTTTCCTTGAGCGCCTTGATCTCTTCCTTGATAGAGTCAGCCGCAGCCTTCAGGCGGGCCTTGCGCTCGCCTTCGACTATGTCTATCGCCTCACTGGTGGCTTTCTCGATCTCGGCGATACGCTCGGAGTTCGAGGCCTCGCTCGCGGCGACGGCGTCGTCCATCTCCTTCTGCAGCTGCTCGAGCGCGGCCTTACGCACGTCCTCGTCGACTTCGGTGACGATGAACTGTGCGAAGTAAAGTACGCGTTCCAGCGCGCGCGGCGAGATGTCCAGCAGGAGGCCGATGCGGCTGGGCGTGCCCTTGACGAACCAGATGTGCGCCACAGGCGAAGCCAGCTCGATGTGCCCCATGCGCTCACGGCGCACCTTCGCGCGCGTCACTTCGACACCGCACTTGTCGCAGACGATGCCCTTGTAGCGCACGCGCTTGTACTTAC